>JAEYWB010000122.1 GCA_023429275.1 Planctomycetota bacterium | reverse complement strand
CCCGAAGGGGCGCCGAGCCCGTAGGCCCGCGCCATTCCGATCTGCAGCCGATTTCGAGGCATGGTGGATTCCGGTCCCGCCGCGCGGTCCTCTTCACTCCGCGCGAACTGGAATTGTGATCAGGAGCGCGGCCGAGCGAGTCTTGGTGCTTCGCCGGTTGGGCAGGTGGCATTTGAGACACTCGGACGTCAGCGGCACGAGCCCCACATGCCGGTAGACGGAGTCGGCCGTCTCCTCGAAGTTCTTCTCGCCGGACGCGATCGCCTTGACCGCCCTCTTCTCGAAGTCCGTCTGCGGCTTGTGGTCGACGTTCATCGCGTCGGTGTCGACTGCGAGCCAGCGGAACTCGACCTGGCGACGCTTGCCGAGATCCTGAAAAACCTCCCGCATGAGGAGCGCGGGAATCGGCAGGCCCTCGTCCTCCCGGTAGTACGCCTGGTGAATGGCTCGCAGCATTTCGTTGGCGAGGTCATGGAGAACCTCGGCCCGTTCGCGGGCCTCCTCCGCCGTGGGAAGCCGCTTCGCCGGCGCCGAGCCGCCTGCCGGGGGGGCGGAGGTCGACGGAGGTGCCGCTTCCTGACCCTCGAGCCGGAGAATTCCGGTGACAAGGATCACTGCCGTCAGCAGCCCCGGACCGAGAGCTCGATTGACTCGCATCGTTGTCACCCCTGTCCTTATTCGTGTCATTCGACCAAACGCCCCGACTCACGGAGCGTCCGGTTCTCTGCCGATCATGCCCCGGTCACCTGGCCGTCGCAACGGGGGCGCTTCCCGCAGCGATCTCCGCCCGTAGCTCGTCCATCAGCGGCCACAGCTGATCGACTTCCTCCCTGAAGACGTCGCCGATCAGGACGTCGGTCAGCAGGTCCTTCATGTCCGGATGCTTGCGGACAAACTTTCCGAAGCTGAAGCCGTCGTAGAACTCGCACACGAGCCGCCGCATCCGTTCCATGCCGGCGACGAAGTCCTTTTCCCAGCGACCGAGCTGGGTCCCGGAGAGGTCTCCCGACTCAAGTCCCTCGTTGATCGCATCCGCCGCCCGCTGACCGGAGGTCAGGGCGAGCAGGACCCCCGCCGAGTAGAGCGGGTCGAGGAAGCCGAAGGCGTCTCCCACCACGACCCAACCGTTCCCCGCCGACTGGCGGCTGCGATAGGTGTACTCCTTCTGGACGCGGAACTGATCGCACCGCGTCGCGTTCGCGATTCGAGGCTGCAGGCCCGGGCAGAGATCGACTTCCTGGAAGTAGATCTTCTCGAAATCGGTCGTCCCCCGGTTCTGGAACAGGTACGTGTAGTCAGCCACGATTCCGACGCTGACGATGTCATCGTGCAGCGGGATGTACCAGAACCACCCCTTCTTCCCCTGTGTCTGCAGAACGATCGTCGCGCCATCATCGCGGCCCGCGTCCCGGTGGGCCCCCTTCCAATACGTCCAGAGAGCCGCCTTCTTCAGAACCGGGTCCCACTCCCGCAACCCGAACTTCCCCTGCAGGAGTGCCGCCTGCCCGCTCGCATCGACGACGACTTTCGCGCGGACTGTGCGCGGCTCGCTCTCGCCCGCCAGCGTCACGCTGACTCCGACGGCCCGATCCCCTTCGAAGACGACGTCGTGAACTCGCGATTCCTCATGGATCTCCACCCCCTGCTCCGCCGCGTTCTTGAGCATCAGGTGGTCGAACTCGCTTCGCCGCACCTGCCAGGTCTGCGACGAAGGCTGGTTCCGGTGGTCGCAGAAGTAGAACGGCTCCGAGAGCCGGCCGTGCTGGTTGACGAACTGAACGCTGTACTTCCTGGTGAAGTGACTCTGCTGCATCTTCGGCAGCATCTTGAGCCGCTCGAGGACGAAGTAGGTCTGCGGAATGAGCGACTCGCCGATGTGAAACCGCGGAAACTTGTCCCGTTCAAAGAGGACGACCCGGTTCCCGGCCTGGGCGATCAGCGTCGCGGCGGTCGTTCCGGACGGCCCCCCGCCGATCACGATCACGTCATAGTCGTTCGATTGCGTCACCACCGGGGTCTCCTTAAGCGAAAAGGATTCGAGTAGCCGGCCCGGCGGAGGCCGACCGGTTCCGTGAGTCCAACTGAACCTATCGGCCGCCAATCCACGTGTCAACAACTATTGTTTAGACAAATGTTGTTCGTCAGAATTGGCGAGGAGGAACGATTTCGTGCAGCAGCGTGATCTGGAGAGCAGCGTCAGCGACTGGGTGATCGATCACCCGGAGACCTTACCGGTTTTTGAACAGCACGGCGTGGACTACACCTGCGGAGGTAAGTCACTCGCGCACGCCTGCCGGCAACGTGGCCTCGATCCGGCCTGGTTTCTTGGCGAACTCCTGAAGGTCCTTCGAGACCGGAACCTGCCCTCTTCCTGAAGCGCAAGCGAAAACGCCACACCCGATGGAGTCTCGCGAGCGCCGCTCGAGCATCCATCAGGTGGGCGTCTTTTCACACCCCGATCGCCCGTCACCGATTCAGAAGGCAACGGACGCGGGCCATCAGTTTTCTTCGATCGTGAACGGTGCGCGAACGACCGGCTTCGCGACGAGGCCACTCCGGATCAGGCTGACCGGAACACGACGGCGGACAACCTTGCCCCCTTCGACGACCCGGATCTCCTGGAGATTCTTCTTGAACTGGCGGCGAGCGATGCCGGTCGTCTTGCGACCGTTACCGCCGAGGTACTTGGCCTTACCGCGCTGGGTCAGCGAGTTCCCAAGGGTCGGCTTGACGTCGCCATACGCAGCCACCTTCTTGGCCCGCTTGATCCGCTTGTTCTTCTTGAGAGTGCTCATCGCTCTCGCCTTCCAATCTGGCCCATGGGCCGGAACATGTTTCGTAGGGGGAAGAAGTCTAACGCTCCGGCGAAAGTGTTGCAAACCCCGGCAACCACGCGATTTCTGCCCTCCCCGGACCACTTGGCATCCAACAGAGGCGAAAGTGAAAGCCACAACACAACCTCTTTCAAGAAAACGGCTTACAATTCCCGAGAGCGGAAAAAAGGCGATTGTTGATTCCCCACGCCGTTCGGGTAGTTTCATCGTCCACCGCCGGGGCTCCCCGGTTGGAGGAAGCCTTGCGGCGACGCGCCCCCTCCCCTGCCC
>JAEYWB010000116.1 GCA_023429275.1 Planctomycetota bacterium | reverse complement strand
GGAGAGGCGAGCGCGGATCTGGCTGGCGACATCGAGCTCGGTGAGCTCCTGCGATGGCGGGGCATCGAGCGAGCCGATCGAACCGATCGCGAGGGTCGGAACGCCGCCACGTGTCGCATCCTGGCGGGTAATGCGGTCGATTTCGCGGCGGACATCGCCGAGTTCCTGCTCGATCTCGTGCTTCCGTCGCTGAGCGCCGCCGAGGTTCATCTGCTGCGGCTCGAAATGCTCCTTCATCGACCAGGTGACGCCGCCGCAGCACGCTCCCATGAGCATGTAGACGATGCCGGCGATCCAGGCCGCATGTCCGCCGAAGCCGCCGCTCGAGAGACGATCCTCGCGGACCAGGACGGAGTAGAGACCGGCAAAGAACAGGACGAGTCCCGCCATGCCGAAGAACCACATCGTGGCGTAAAAGTAGAGGGGCAGGTCCCGCGGCTTGAGAGCATTGGCCAGCTGCAGGCCCATCGCCGTATGCAGTTCCTGCAGGGTCTCCTCGCGGTTCCGCAGCTTGAGCAGGTCATCGAGCTCCGCGAGTCGGCGGTGACAGTGCTCGCGAGCCTGGACCAGCGACAGCCCGCCGAGGCCGCGGATGCGGTCTTCAATCGCTGCCTGCCGCTTCTGGGCGGACGAGGCGAGCCGCTTGTAACCCTTGTGAGCCTGAGCCCGCCGCCAGAGAGCCGCGCGGAAATCCTTCGCCCGCTCGACGAGAGCGTGGACCGACCGGGGGGAGGTGTCTGCCTGCTCGAGGTGGCGGATGTCCCAGTTCCCCTCGAGGGAACCGAGGTATTTGCCACGGAGGTCGGCGAGGTGCTGGTTGAGCTTCTGCTTTCCTTCGAAACCCCGCTCCTGGCGTTCGACCAGCCGGCGTTCGATCTCCTTGATCTCCCGCTGCTCCTCGAGAAGCTGGCGGATGACGGAGAGATGGTCCTGCAGACGGGAGTCGCCGACTTCGACCGCCGCCTGCCGCTGCTGCCGCGTCTGTTCTTCGGCGAGCTTGCGGCGATCGGTCTCGAATTGATCGAGCTCGACTTCGAGGTCGTCGAGCCGCTGGAGGCCATCGCGCGGGAAGTCGGCCAGGTTCGGCAGGCCGGTCATCTCCATCCGGAGATTGCGTTCCTTGAGCCACGGGGCGTGGACCCGCTCGAAGAACCCCATCGCCCGCAGGTTGTAATCGATCGCCTCCTGCCGCTGCTTGCTCTTCTGGATCTGGGCTTCCAGCTGGTCGCGGCGGTCGGTGAGCTCGGCATGCCGGCGGGTCGGGTCGCCGAGATTCGCCATCTCCCGCTCGACCGCGTGCAGGTTGCGGGCGAGGTCGAGGAGTTCTCCCTCGTGCGTTTCGAGGTTGACGAGCGCCGCCGCTTCACGGTCCGAGGCGTACTGGGCCTTGAGAATCCGCTCTCCGTCAGGACCGAGCGAGATGCCGTAGATGTGGCGGGCAACTTCTTCGCCGTCGAGGGTCGCGAGTTCCTGAAGCTCCTGGAGTCCGATCGCGAAGACGTTTTCGAAGATCGGTTCGCTCGTCCCGCCGACGAACGTCTTAAGCAGGGCCTCCGCCTTGACCTGGTCCTCGACGTTGTCGATCTGAAGCCGGCCGCGGGAGTTGGGGTACGTCATCCGGCGGAGCATGTACTCGCGGCCGGTGTGGTCGAACTTGATTCCCCCCGCGCAGCGGAGGGGCTGCGGGTGGGGGCCGGCGGTCCGCTCGTCCTGGGGGCGGAAGCCGTAGAGCATGCTGCGGATATACCGCATCAGCGTCGACTTGCCCGCCTCGTTCGGGCCGTAGAAGACGTTGACGCCTGAAGGGGAGAGCTTCAGGTTCAGGTCGTTCCAGACGCCGAAGCGGTCGATCTGTAGTTCACGAATTCTCATGTCTGTTTCCGTCCTCCCTGACGACCGGCGGGTGCCGGCGGGGATTACCGCCATCAGCGAGGAGCGGTCCGGGAAGCCCCCGGGGCGAGTTCGTTCGCCCCTGTTTTCCCGCAGAGCCTCTCCCGCATGCCAGGCGGACAGGCTCCGTCCACTCCCCGGGGAGTCGGGCCTTTCGGCTTTCCTCCCTCGTCTCGGCGATCACTCGCCGGCTACTCGAACTTTCACAGTCTTTCGAATCTTCGAATCAGCCGGAACGCGCTAGCGTCCGGTTCAAACCGGGGGCTAGCGCCCGCCGGCTCATGGCGTTATGTCCACCACAGGCGGGCCATCCGCCGCGCGGCGTACGAAACGTGCTCCGCGTCGAGCCGATGGACGACCTTTGACAGGTTTCCGGACCACGGCGTCTTCAAGGTTTCGAAGACCTTGCCGCGTTCCTTCCACGCGGGAGCTTCCGGCTGAAGCTGGTCGCTGACCGCCCCGATGTACTCCAGGAACAGGTTCGTCGTCTCGAGCTCTCCATCTTCGACGGGGGGCTCGCGCGTGAGCGTGTGGTGCCGGCGAAGGCCGTCGGTCCGGACCTCTTCGTCGAGGAACTCCCAGAGTTCCCGCTGTGTCTTGAGCTCACCGAGCTGATCGAACAGGTCTCCCGAGCCCCGTACAACCCAGTTGACGAGCCACAGGCTTTCCTTACCGACTTCGCGTTCCTGAAGCTGGGCGGCCATCTTCGGGACGAGTTCCTCGAAGGTGAGGCCGGGCTGGACCTCCACCGGAAGGGATTCCCAGCGGACCGGTGCCAGCTTGACGAGTTCGATGTGGATCGAGCCGTCACTGCGGGCCTCGACGAGAGAGCAGCCGTGCGGCCCGATGCCCCGCCGGTCGCGCGACTGCGGGCAACCGGGCGAGTGAGCCACGGTCTGGCCGGTTCGGACCGTGCGGCGTGAACGTCCTCCGCCGAAGCCGAGGTAGTCAATCTCCTCGCTGATCGCTTCCTGAACCCGCGTGAGGGCGTTCGACGGGGCTCCCACCGCGGAGGGCCCCTGGGCGTCCCAGCGAATGGGTGCTCCTTCTGCCACGAGGCCGACCTTAAGGCCCCGCGCGGAGCGCAATGCTTCCGATGCGAAACTCCACCCCGCCTCTTCACCGTGAGCGCCGGCAAGCGGGATGATGGTGGCTAGCGTCCGGCCGTCGACCACAAGATCCGTCGGCTCGTCCTCTTCGGCGTCGAAGACCGTGACGGTGTCCGGCAGGCGGAGACGGTTCCAGGCCGCAACCGGATCGTTCGGCCCCGGGAGGATGAAGGCGGGGATTTCGTTGCGGGCGAGCTTCGCGAGCCCCGACTCCAGGGCCGACTTGGCGCGGAGAGAAAGGGATTGTCCGTCGAACGTATTCCCTGTCAGCAGCAGGAAATCAGCGGCGCGATCGACACAGGCATCGACGATTCGCGAGAAGGCGAGCAGCGTCGCATCTTCGGCCAGACGGCGGTCCTCTCCCGCGAGGGGGCCAGTGCCGATGAGGGGCTCGTCGAGGTCAACCTGCGTGGCATGCAGGAAACGAACGAGGTCGTTCGCCATTCCGGACTCCTTTCCGGACGCGCAGAAACTGCGCGTTCCCGTTCATTTGGGAGTGTAGAGTCCCTGGAAAACTGGGGAAAGTCCAGTCTTTGGCGGGGACCGGGCAGTTTCCGGATTGACGCAGGAGGACGCCGCGCCCAGAGAACATGCCTCTCAGCCTCGTCGCTGGCCACTCGGACAAATAGAAAACGTAGGCAAACTGGGCGCCAAGTGTCTGGCCGAGACCTTCTAGGCGAGCGATCCTCCTGTCACGAACCGGTCTCCGAGGTCATCTTCGCAAAAGTAGACCCAGAGGATGGGTCGGGCTCCGTAGTTGTTGGGGTCGATGACCGACTCGCCCGGTTCGATCCATTCGTCTTTCTGACCGTACCACTGCCGGAAGTCGAACGGGCTGAAATAACGTCCTGAAGCCGTATCGATCGGCCGCGCCACCGCGTGCGCATGAAAGGCGCCAAGGAGACGGACGCGGACCCGCCGGGATGAGAGATTCGTGATCTTCGTCGAGTAGTGGTCGCGGGATCGCGGCTTCGACGTGCTGACGCCGTAAACCACACTGACCCGTCGAGCCCCCGCCCGGAGATCCTGCGGCAGGATGGCCGGTTCGTCGGGACCGACCGTGCATTCCAGTCCGGTCACCCACCGAGGAAGCCGCAGGCGGTTGGAACCTCGCCGTTCGACCAGCGATCCGCCGGGATACGTCACGACGTAGTCAGCGACCTCCGCCAGAGGGATGACCGATCGATCGTTGAGAACGACCTGTTCGTCGTCCACCCGCGCAACCTCTCCCCACCGCGTCGGCCGGTCTGGCGGCAGTCCAATGAGCATCCGGTAGTCGTCGCGGTCGCGTGCGTGGCGGAGTAGGGTGACCCCTGGCGACTCCTCCGGCGTCCGCACGCTCCGACGGCGCCTCCACGCAACCACTCCCAGGCCGATCAGGGCGAGAAGTAGTGCCGCGAGAAGGAAGTCCGAGATGAGCTGAATGTCCATCGAGGGGCCGCTGGCTGCACCAGTCCTGTCGCCTTGCCTTGTACCCGTCCAGTTCGCCGACCGCACGCAGAGGCAGCTGGAAAAGAAACGAGGCAGGCTCTGGGCGAGCCTGCCTCGAAGGTCTTGTGGAGAATCAGCGGGCTCAGGCCGGACATTCCGGAACGACATACGGTTCGCGGTACTTCCGCGTCAGCAGTTCGCTGGCCGCAGGATTGTCCTTGAACGTCTCCTTGGCGGGATCCATCTCGATCCAGGGGCCGACCGACAGGACCGGCTCGTCGATGTTCACCAGGTTGGCCCGCAGGTGCACCGCCATCCGCTCGAACGAGTCGGCCCACTGCGGGTTCGTCTTCGTTCCTGCCGCGGCCTCCTCAGCCGTCATCTTCTTGCCGAGGATGTGCGAGATCGCCCCCGTGTGGCACAGGCCGCTCGAGAGGTGGCCGTCGAGAATGTCGGCGTTGAGGTCCTCGTGCTTCCGCGAGCGGACCGCCGTGAGGAAGTTGGCGTAATGGTCGCCGCCGCCGCTCCACTTCTGGACGACGCCTCCGTCGTTGTCGTAAGCGGTCGCACTGCTGTAGCTGGGAACGACGACATATCCCTGCTCGCACTGGACGATGACGCCGACACCGGAGCCGCGGTAGTTGTCCATGCCGCCGCTCCAGTCGAGCTTCGCCTTCGGCAAGCCGCGGGTTTCGAAAATGAGCGGGGCGGCAGCGTAGTCGTGGATGACGACCTGCGTGTTCGGCGTGTTGCCGGCGTCGTCATAGCCGAGCCGTCCGCCGCTGCTGCAGATCCGCGGCGAGAGAGTGTTTTCCCCCCGGAACCAGCGGGCGATATCCATCTGGTGGATCCCCTGGTTCCCCATGTCGCCGTTGCCGGTGTTGAAATCCCAGTGCCAGTCGTAGTGAAGCTTCGGCCGGTAGATGTCGACCTTCGCGGCCGGGCCGCACCACAGGTCATAGTCGATCGAAGCGGGGATCTTCAGCGGCTTGTCGAGCTTGCCGATATCCTTCCGCGGCTTGTAGCAGGTCCCGATCGCGTACTGGATCTTGCCGAGCTTCCCTTCCCGCACGAAGGCGACGGCATCCTTCAGACTCTGGCTGGAGCGGGACTGCGTACCGCACTGACAGATCCGCCCGAGCTTGCGCGCCCAGCTCACCGCCTGACGGCCTTCCCAGACGTTGTGGCTGACAGGCTTCTCGACATAGACGTCCTTGCCGGCCTGCATCGCCCAGATCGAGACGAGGGCATGCCAGTGGTTCGGCGTGGCGGTCGAGATGGCGTTGAGGGACTTGTCGTCGAGGGCCTTGCGGAAGTCCTGCCAGACCTGCGGGCGCTTGCCGGACTTCTTCTCCACGGTGTCGGCAGCGTTCTGGGCC
Source organism: Planctomycetota bacterium (assembly GCA_023429275.1). Lineage (GTDB taxonomy): Bacteria > Planctomycetota > Planctomycetia > Planctomycetales > Planctomycetaceae > Planctomyces_A. Next base: position 3,694 of record JAEYWB010000116.1, on the reverse strand, counting down.
CGCTGCTCATCGGCGTCGATGACGTGCGTGATCTCGACGTCCTTGCGGGCGACGAAGTTGCCGAGGTGGTCCCCGCCGCGGCCGCCGACGCCGATCAGGCCGAGGGAGATCTTGTTGTTCGGACTCGAGCTCTGCTTCTCCTCCTGGGCATGGAGAATGGAGTGGCGACCAGAGCTGAGAAGGGCGAGAGAACCGAGGGCTGTCCCTCGGAGAAAGCCGCGACGAGAGGCGGACATGGGATCTCCTTCGAGAAAAACGGCGAGGGTTTCGGGCCTGGCACCCGAGCGACGCGCAAGGGAATGTCGATTCGAGAAAAGATAGCCGGGCGGCGCGTGATTGTCACGGAGCCAAGCGATTCAGCGAGTCGCAATCGCCGCCAAAAGTAGCCATCTTGCTCCGCACGATGTGCGAGTCATCATCGGCACTCTATCGACGAGACCGAGTGGCGTTAGAAGACCGCCGATTGTCCCCTCGCTCATCTCGCGGGAGCGAGACGGCTACTGAGCGGCGAGCGATTCGTACGAAAGATGGACGTGATCAGGAGATCGAAGTTGTCGACCGCCCCCTCACCGCAGCCACTTCCATCTTCGCCGGGTGACCCGTCGGGCGAACCCGCCTGGATCGCACGGAGCCAGGAGATCCTGAATTCGTTCTCGCGCTGGCTCGGCCGCGAGCTCATTCCCCGTTCCGGAGACGCCGCGGAGGAATCGCGACGGCTGTTCGCCGCTCCCTTTGTTCTTGTCTCTCACGGGACCGAGCCGGATCCCATCCTCAACTACGGCAACGCCACGGCGCTGACACTCTGGGAAATGGACCTCGCTCAGTTCATCCGGACGCCGTCCCGCCTGACGGCCGAGCCAGTCCACCGGGACGAGCGGGCGCGAATGCTCGCCCAGACCGCGGAGCGAGGCTATTTCGACAACTACCAGGGGATCCGGATCGCGGCGAGCGGCCGGCGATTCCGGATCGAAAAGGCGATCGTCTGGAATGTCGTGACCGCCGGCGGAGAACCAGCCGGGCAGGCGGCCACGTTCGCGAGCTGGGAAATGATAGGGAACAGGGATTAGGGAACAGGGAACAGGCAGGCCTTTCACCTGACATCCGACGCCTTCCCCCATCACCACTCCGCCGCCTCGAGCGGGAACAGCGGCGTCCTGCGGTGGTGGAACGTCAACTGCCGGATGTCGGCCGTCGTGCAGCCCGGGGTGTTGACGCGAATGATCCGTGGGCAGATTTCCGCGTAGGCGGCAACAGGAGCGTTTACCCCCTTCGCGACGAACACCTGGAAGGCCGCGGGATCGAGACCACAGCTTCGAATCTGCTCGAGACTGAAAGGGGGCGTGCGGCGGGAATTGACCATCAGCGTCAAACCGCCGGCATGCTCGAGCAGGACCGTCGGCCCCTGGTCGTACGAGCGGATCCCCCCATGACGGGCCAGCGGTTCGACGAACCGCCCCTCGTGCAGGCTGCGGACGAGGAACGTCCCCCGTAGCGGCGAACCGTGATACCCGTCGGTCTTTCCCCCGATCTCAAACTCCACTGACTGACCGACTCCCACCTTCTTCGCCTTCTCGACCGTGGCGGGGTCGAACAGGCAGGCCAGCGATCTCAGCCCGGCGGTCAGGAGATGCTGCGCGAGAATCGTCCCGTCCGCCGGGGAACCGCCGCCGACGTTGTCTCCCATGTCGAGCAGGCAGAAGGGGCCCGTCTCCGCATTCCGAACCGCCTCCGCGACGGCGTCTTCGGGGGACGTGAACTGACCGACGAAGTCATCCCGCCGGTCCCAGAGGTCACGGCCGAGCTCGTTCACGAGCTTTTGAGCCGCTGCCGCATCTCCGTCGGTGACGACTACGCAGCTTGAACCCATCTCGGCGACATCGGCATACGGAAAGCCGAGGAGAATGCTGACCGACAGGACCCCCGGCCGCTGGCGGATCTCGTCGGCGTGGAGATAGAGCGGAACGAGATGCGGTTCCGAGGTGAGCTGCCGCTCGATGTTGATGACCAGGGGAGGGAAGACCGCCGACTGAACAGGGCGGACCTCCCCCCTGAGCGTCCGGACCATGAGGCGTGCCGCCTCGACCCCGCGTTCCCGCTGGTCGAGGTGAGGGTTCGTCCGGTACGCGATCAAGGCGTCGGTCGATTCGACCATCAGCGGGGAGAGGTTGGCGTGCGCATCGAGCGTGCCGATGATCGGAACCTTCAGGCCGGCCACCCTCCGCACCCGGGCCAGCCACTCGCCGTCCGCGTCGGGAAACTTCTCGCTGACGGTGGCGCCGTGAGGCGCCACGAGAAGCCCATCGACCGATCCCGCTTCGTGCAGGGCAGCGAGCAGCTGCGAGACGAGGTCTTCAAAGGCCTCTGCCGTCACGGTTCCCGAGGGGATCGCCCTCGCGGCAAAGATCGGGACCGCTTCAATCCCGGCCTCCTCGAGCCCCTCGAAGAATCCTCCCACTTCGTGGTGCGTCCCCGCCAGCTGTCGTCGGACCTCCTCGCCGGTAACCAGAAGGTTGGTCCGGAAGTTGTCGACCGTAGTCGCGGGCTGAACGAACGTATTCGATTCGTGCAGAAGGGCGAGGATGCCGACTCGCATGGTTCCTCAATCTCGCATCACCCGGCCTCACATCAGGAGGCGGAGCACCGATGCGAACAGATTCTGAAATGTGACAGGGTCTTGAACGGAGCGCACAAGACCCGGTTTGCACCGCGCCTGCGAGGCGAGGCTCTTATCTGCGGAACGGGAGAGGGGGAGCGAGGACCGGTGGCCGCCCGCGATCGGGCTTCAAAGCTTCGATCCCCTCGTCGATGTTCTTCCACCCCTGCAGGGTCGCCTTCAGCTCGAGTATCTTGCCGTCGCGTTCGACCGTCAGATCGACCTGGTCTCCCGCCTTGCGCGTCCGGAGATGAGTGACCAGAGCGTCAAAGTTATCGATGTCCCGGCCGTCGGCCTTGAGGACGCGATCCCCGACCTCCATGCCCGCCTGCTCGGCCGCATTGTTGGGATGCACCTTGCCGATCACGCAGCCGCGGGTCGGGAAGGGATCGGGGCCGATCCCCAGCGTGGCCGAGCCGCGGACCTGGATGGTCATCCAGGGATGATCCCCCTGGAGCTTCTGCGCCGCTTCGGGAGAAACGCCACAGCCGTCGATGACGGTGATCATCAACCGGCGTTCGGGAGCGATGCGGGCGAAATGCTTGAGCCCCTCTTCGCCCCCCTTCCATCCCTCCTCGATTCGAACTTCGATATCCGCCCGTCCGTCGAACGAGTCTTCGTCGCGCCGGACCTTGCCCCCGAGCGAGCGGATCACCTCGATCGCCCGCTCTTCACGGTCCCCCTGGAGCGTCCCGAGCGCCTCGAGCGCCGCACCGGAATTCGGAGACTGGGCGAGGGCCTCAAGAGCCTCTCCCGCCTTCTCGCCAGTCGCGCCTGGGTCCGCCAGGTAGATCCGCCGCAGGACGCGGACGATCCGGGTCGACAGCTCAGGAGATCCGACCCGAGCCGCTTCGCTGAGCTGGGGAATCGCCTGAGGTCCATGCCGGAACAGCTCCGCTTCGGCCTCGGTCCGCTCGGCGAAGTCCCCGGTCTCGAGCTGGGTCAGCAGGGACTGGATGGACGGCACCGTGCTCTCGGCCCGGACAGATGCTGTCGCGATCGTGAGGGCCAGTGCGGCACAGACGAGTCCCCGGAAACGCC
>JAEYWB010000050.1 GCA_023429275.1 Planctomycetota bacterium | reverse complement strand
CACTCCGCCCCCTGCCCCCGTGACGACGACTGCGTCACCGGCTGAGGGACGCTTCGGGTCTGTCAGGCATTGCCAGGCGGTCTGAAAAACGAGTGGTGCCGCGGCCGCTTCGGCGTCCGTCCAGCCGTCCGGGATCGGCGCGAGCGACTCCGGGGGAAAACACTGCTGCTCGCAAAGCGTTCCTCGGACGAGATCGGTCGCGGTCGACTGAAGTGTGAGGACCCGTGCGCCGACGGGGAAACGCCCGGCCGGATCGCTTTGCACGACGACGCCCGCGGCGTCCCGGCCGCAGATGAACGGTGGATTGGGCCCGGTCGGATAGTGCCCCTCGATGAGGAACCGGTCCGCCGGGTTCAGCGCCGCGGCGTGGATCTTGACCACCACCTCGCCGTCACGGGGCCGCTCCGGTTCGATCTCGACGAGCTTCGTCCGTTCCAGGCCACCCGGCAGTTCCGTCTTCACGGCTCGCATGCGATCCCCTTTTCGTTGTGCTGTCCTTCGTCACTCTCGGTCGAGCGTGTATCTCGAAAATTCTTCCGCAAGGGCGGACATGATCTCGCCCAGTGTCGCCCTGGCGGCCGCGGCCTCCAACAGAGCCGGAAAGACGTTCGTCCTCGGCGACCGGGCGGCATCGCGCAGCCTCGTCAGCGCTTGCTCGACATCCGCCTGGCTCCGATCCTTCCGGATCCGTCGCAACGCCTCGATCTGCTCCGATTCCACCGCAGAGTCGACCCGGTGCATCTCGATCGGCGGCTCGTGCGGCTCTTCGAACCTGTTCACACCGACGATGACCCGTTCCCCCCGCTCGAAGATCTTCTGATCGGCGTAGCCCGCCTCGGCGATCTCCCGGCGGAAGAAGCCGGAATCGATGGCTGCCAGCATGCCGCCCCGTTCGTCGATCTCCCGGAAATACTGCCGGGCCTGGTCATGCATCTGGTTGGTGAGCGACTCGACGAGATAGCTCCCTCCAATCGGGTCGACCGTCTCGACGACACCCGTCTCGTACGCCAGGACCTGCTGCGTCCTGAGGGCAAGCGTGACGGCATGTTCCGTCGGAAGGGCGAGCGTTTCGTCCATGCTGTTCGTGTGGAGCGACTGGCAGCCCCCGAGAACCGCCGCCAGTGCCTGGTACGCCACGCGGATCAGGTTGACCTCGGGCTGGCGATCCTGGAGCGTGCACCCCGCCGTCTGGGCATGAAACCGGAGTTTCCACGATGCGGGATCCTGGGCGTGAAATTCGTCCCGCATCATCTCGGCCCACAGCCTGCGGGCCGCGCGGTACTTGGCGATCTCCTCGAACAGATTGTTGTGGGCATTGAAGAAGAAGCTGAGCCGCGGCGCGAAGCTGTCGATGCGGCCCCCGCGGCGGAGCGTCTCCTCGACATAGTGCCGGCCATCGGCAAGCGTGAAAGCCAGTTCCTGAAGCGCCGTCGAACCCGCCTCGCGAATGTGGTAACCGCTGATCGAGACGGTGTTCCAGAGCGGAACCTCGACGGTGCAGAACTCGATCAGGTCGACGACGAGCCGCACGCTCGGCTCCGGCGGAAAGACAATCTCGTTCTGTGCGTGGAACTCCTTGAGGATGTCGTTCTGAATCGTCCCGCGGAGCTTCTTCCAGTCGCATCCCGATTCGCGAGCGGCCGCGAGGAAGAACGCCATGACGACCGCCGCCGGAGCGTTGATCGTCATCGAGACCGAGACCTCTTCGAGCGGGATTCCCTCGAACAGCCGCCGCATGTCGTCGATCGTGTCGACCGCAACGCCAAGCTGCCCCACTTCGCCGCACGATCTCGGATCGTCGCTGTCGAGCCCCATCAGCGTCGGGAGATCGAAAGCGGTGCTGAGTCCCGTCTGCCCTTTCTCGAGCAGGAACCGGAAGCGCTCATTCGTTTGCCGTGGCGTGCCGAAGCCGGCGAACTGCCGCATCGTCCAGAGGCGCCCCCGGTACATGTCGGCGTGGATGCCCCGCGTGAATGGGAACTGCCCCGGTTCGCCGATCGCCTCGTCGAACAAGATCTCGACAGTATCAGTCGGACCATACGCCCCGTGAGGCGCATTCCGAGCCAGGCGCCCGAGACTCCTGGTGTCGATCGTCGCGGGGGTCATTGCCGACTCCGCCGCCTTTCGGCGCTGCTCCTGAATCGAGGATGGCCGTCAGGTGGTCCTGCCTGTCGCCATCGCGTGGGAGCTCACGACAATTCTACGCCCGGCCCACCTCCCTGAGGAGCAATTTCGCCGTCCGCCGCAGCGGAGGAGCCCTTCAGCCGCGGCATGGACCTCCGCGAGGTCGCCCATCGAGGCGGGGTGCAAAGTCGAACGATAAGCTTCGGAGGAACAAAAACGGCTCGGCAACGGGAACAGGTTGAGGCGGGCCAGCACTCTTCCCGCTCGACCGTGGCCGAGCCTGATTCATCAATACGCGTCGCACCGCCGGTCCGTCGTGATCATTCCTTCGCAGACCTGGAGGCCGTGAAGTCGTCCGGCCCCCGGATCGGAACGCGTCCTCCGGCGATCTCGCGGTAGAAAAAGACGTTGTCGTCCCGAAAGACGTCAAACGTCATGATGACTCTTTCTTCCGGCCGAGGTGTT
>JAEYWB010000960.1 GCA_023429275.1 Planctomycetota bacterium | reverse complement strand
GTCCCGTCTGCTCGCTCGTCTTCGTGCCGAGCCGGTACTGGATCACGGCCGCCGAGGAGAAGCGGCACTACGACCACCATGAGAACGACCCGGCCGACCCGCGGTATCGGGCGTTTCTCAGCCGGGTCTCCACCCCGCTCATTTCTCGTCTCCGGCCTGGGGACTCCGGGCTCGACTTCGGCTGCGGTCCGGGACCGACGCTATCGGTGATGCTCGCCGAGGCAGGGTTCCCCGTGGCTCTCTACGATCCGATCTACGTTCCGGACGCGACCGTCTTTGAAACGACCTATGACTTCATCACGGCGAGCGAAGTGATCGAGCACTTCCGCGAGCCCGGCTTCGAGCTCCAGCGGTTGCGGCGGCTGATCCGACCTGGCGGGTGGCTGGCGCTCATGACCAAGCGGGTCCTGAGTGCCACGGCGTTTGCGAAGTGGCACTACATTACCGACCCGACACACGTCGCCTTTTTCTCCGACAAAACGTTCCACTGGCTCGCCAGTCGCTGGAGCGCGAAGCTGGAACTGATCGGCCCGGATGTCGCCCTGCTGCAGATGCCCGCCCCGGAGGGATAACCCACCCTGAGGCAGGCTACCGCCAGCGAGCGATGCTCTGGCGCACGGCGACGACGACCGAAACAAAGAGGATGACGAACAGGTCGGACCTCCACGGTCGTCACGCGGCACTCCATTCCGCGAACGGGATCAAGGCGATCGCCACGGTCCGTCTTCGGAGGGGACTCGGTCCCTCGTACAGAGACTTATCGGATTCCCACTCGCTCCGCGGCGAAATTCCGTCGGCCAGGAGCCGGAATCCACCAACTCCCCCTGCCGCGACGTCCCAATCGAATCGGACGAGTCGGCCCCCCGTTGGCACGGGGGGCTATTTCCTTTCGTCCCTTGTGGGACTGAGTTCGCGTCTGCCGTCTACGCATGCCAGTTAGACGTCCCGCTGTCAGTCACACGCGAACCGTCACGGTCGCAGGCCTCTTCGCTTTCTCCACGCTCTGCTCGTCTCGCAGGAACGGCGTCCCCCGCATGTGGGCCGGTTTTGGAACGCCGAAGTAGTCCAGGATCGTCGGAGCGATATCGATCAGCGGCACCTTCTCCTCGGCGACACCCGCCGGCAGGCCCGCCTGACGCCACCACAGGATGCCGTCCGGATGGTGGAAGCCGCTCTTGAGGCTGTCGACCTTGTAGAAGACATCGTGGAACTTAAGGGCCTGGCCGGTCGTGGCGTGCGTCAGGATTCCCGTCTTGTCGACGATCTTCCGGCAGCGGCACTGCCCCATGACGTCGGTCCCGCTCACTTCGGCCGCGAACGCTTCACCGCCGTGAGGCAGGCGGAACGCCAGGAGCTGGTCCGCCGCCGCCTGAGCGGAGGCGACATCGTTGCACCGCAGGAAGAACTCGTCCGACATGATTGGCTCGTACCGGAAGTTCCCGGGAACGCCAAGCAGATCGCGGATCACCTGTTCGCTCCTGAGCCGGTAGAACCGCTTCCCCCCTTCGGCCTCCATCCTGGTGTACGGCTGCTGTCCGAGGCCGGTCACGAGGGCGATCGTCGCATCGGGAGCGAGCCGCATCACGCGGCCGACGAGCCGGTCCATCTCCTGATAGCCGAACAGGATGGCGTCGCCGTAATCCCGCTGCTCCTCGGCGGTCGGCTGGATCTCGAACAGCTCCGGGTGCATGTTCCGCCAGAACTTGTGCTGGTAGTGGGCGGTGCTGTTGATGAAGAAGGTCGAGAAGGCGGGACGGTGCCGGCGGTAGAACGCGGCGAACAGGTCGTACTGCAGCTCGTCGAGAGTCGACGCCCGACGCCAGCGGTGGTTGCCGCGGCGTTCACGAACGAGCTGCTTCAGGATCCGGAGCCCGGTTCCGAACGACAGACCGTTCCGGACCATGAACAGGACGAACTTGAGGGCATCCTGCTTCGTCGTCGGCGACTGCGTGTTGCCGTACTCCTGGACGTTCTTCTGGATGAAGGTCAGGTAATCGGCAAACTCGCCCGAGGGGACCTCCGATGTGTTCTGGCACCAGGGATCCGGCAGCAGATGTCCGTCGAGGGAGTCCCGGAACCAGGCGTTCATCGACCCGCAGATCCAGACCTTGTGACCGGCTCGCGAGAGCAGATCCCAGACGGCCGGCTTCTCGAGCCGGTAGGCGTTCGACAGCTTGAAGACGCCGTGTTCTTCCGGAGTGAGTCCCGAGTGAACGCTGACCCATTGTACCCAGGGATTGAGCCACTCGCCGGAGGCCTGAGCGTCCGAGACGAAAGCCTGCGACTGGCTCTTGAGCTTCGCGAAGTTCGGCAGCCTGCCGGCGGCGATGAACCCGTCCATGAGGTGCGGCGTCAGCTCGTTGAATTCCAGGCAGATCATCGGCGGACGGGCCGGGGTCATCGGAGACTCCTCAAAATGCAGGCAGCAAGGTGAAGCAGGTCGGCCGGGCACTCGGTCGTGCGGCCGCATAGGTCAGATATACCCGCTCGTCCAGAAGAAAACGGAAGAGCCTGAAAGAGCGCGGGAAACCGCCCGCGGGGGGATGGCAACATCCGCCTGCGACGTGCGGGACGGGCACAACCGCTGCAGGCGGAACAACCGTCAGAGCCGGAACGGCTGCCCCCGGTCAGGATGTCACGACTCGCTCGTCCGGCGGGCGAGTTCGGCCTTCAAAGCCTCCTCACCGCAGGCCATGGCCCATCGATGGTTCGCCGTGAAGACGGGTTTCAGGAGGAATGACAGGCGACGGAGCAGCGGCTTCTCGGCCCGAATCCGCCAGTCGAACTGAATCTCGACCTCGTTCCCCTTCTGGCGGAACTGCCAGACACCCCGGCCGACGAAATCTCCCCGGGCCTCGATCGTAAATCCCGCCGGGTGCCGAACTTCGATGACTCGCGACTCCCATCGCAGGGTGTACGGCAGCCACCCGCGGGTATGCAGAGTTCCGGACTTCCCGAGCCCGTACGGCCCGCCGGCGTCGGTCTCGACGACATCCAGGTAGACCTGCGGCCACCACCGCGGGTAATCGATCCCCTCGACCAGCACGTCGTAAACCTCCTCGCAGGTCCCCGGGACCCGCCAGGTGGTGAGGAATTCGTAGTCGTTCGCCGCCATCGCTCCGTCCTCCTTGCTCGACGCTCCCTGCAATCCACGCGCCTCGCGGCGGATCCTACCGTTTCTGTCCCGGCAGCGCCCCGTGGATCGCGTCCCGCTTCTTCTCGTGCAGTCCGATCCTGGAGTGCATTTCGGTGACCCCCTTCCGCCGTTCCCCCTCGGCCGCGCGGGCCGCGAACGGCAGGATCGCGAGAATGATCACGATGATCAGGCTTAGGCCGAACTGAATCTTGATGAGCACGTCGTTCGTGGGAACGGACTCTGCGGCGGGAGGACCGATACGGCGTCGACCAATACGGCGTCGACTGCGACGGGGTGCCGGCACGGTCGTTGGCGACCGGCGTTTATCCGGATGCGGAAGAGCCTTGGTAATCACTGAATGGGGCGGGGCGGCGATTTCCTCTCCGCCGGACGCTTCCGGTTCGACTGTTCCGCTTGTTCTCTGCGGAACCAGCCACTACATCAGAAACATGCCCCTCGGACGGCCCGAATGCCGCCCGGCGTGGTCATGTCGCGTCCGGAATCTCGCAGGGAGGACGTCGCGGCCTCGAAATATTCAGGGGAGAGGGACGGAATCCGGAATGGCGAGTCTTGAAGTCCGCGACGTCAGCTTCACTTACGGCGGAATCCCGCTTCTGGACGGGATCTCGTTCGGGATCGAGCCCGGCGAGCGGATCGGGCTGATGGGACGGAACGGCGCCGGCAAATCGACCCTCATGAAGCTCCTCAGCGGCGACCTCAAGCCCGACAGCGGCTCGATCGCCGTCGAAAAAGGGATCAAGGTCGCCCGCCTCGCCCAGGAGGTCCCCCGCGGCGACACCCACACCGTCTTTGAAGAGATCGCAATCGGCCTCGGCGAACGGGGCCCGCTCGTCGCCCGGCTCCACACGCTCGCCAAGGACCAGGCGGTCACTCCATCGGCGACCGGGCAGGCCGAGCTCGATCGGCTGCATGAGCAGCTCGATCCCGAGACCGACTGGAAGCTGCAGCACCAGATCGAGGACATCATCGCCCGGATGAACCTCGACGAGAACGCCACGTTCGATTCTCTCTCGTCGGGAATGAAGCGCCGGGTGTTGCTCGCCCAGGCGCTCGTTGACAGCCCCGACATCCTGCTGCTCGACGAGCCGACGAACCATCTCGATATCGACGCGGTCCGCTGGCTGGAGGATTTTCTTCTTCGGTCGGGGCTGATGATCCTCTTCGTCACCCACGACCGGGCCTTCCTGCAGCGGCTCGCCAACCGCATCATCGAGGTCGACCGGGGCCGGCTGTTCGACTGGACCTGCGACTACGCGACATTCCTCGTCCGAAAGGAAGCGGCCCTCGAAGCCGAGGCGCAGCAGCAGGCCCTGTTCGACAAGAAGCTCGCGGCCGAAGAGGTCTGGGTGCGAACCGGCATCAAGGCCCGCCGGACCCGGAATGAAGGTCGCGTCCGGGCTCTTGAACGGATGCGGGAGGAACGCCGCGCCCGCCGCACGCAGATGGGAAATGTCCGCCTGCTGGTCCAGGAGGCGGAACGCTCCGGAAGTCTCGTTGCTTCCGCCCAGAACGTCTCCGTGTCGTTCGGAGAGAAGGTCGTCCTCGACGATGTCTCGGTCGCGATCTCCCGCGGGGACAAGATCGGCATCATCGGACAGAACGGGGCCGGGAAGACGACGCTCCTTCGAACGCTTCTGGGGCAGCAGACTCCGGACCAGGGGACGGTCCGCCTCGGGACGAACCTCAAAATTGCCTACTTCGACCAGCTTCGCGCCGTGCTCGATGAGGAGAAGAGCGCGTCTCAGAACGTCGCGGAGGGTCGGGACACGGTCGTCGTCAACGGAGCCGAGAAGCACATCGTCGGCTACCTGCAGGACTTTCTCTTCTCGGCCGAACGGGCTCGAACGCTCGTCCGCTATCTGTCAGGAGGCGAACGCAACCGGCTGATGCTGGCGAAGCTGTTCACCCAGCCGGCGAACCTCCTCGTCATGGACGAACCGACGAACGACCTCGACGCCGAGACACTGGAGCTGCTCGAGCAGATGCTCGTCGAGTTCCCCGGCACGCTGCTCCTCGTCAGCCACGACCGCGAGTTCCTGAACAACGTCGTCACCAGCACCCTCGTCTTTGAGGGGGACGGAGCCGTTCGAGAGTACGCCGGCGGGTACGATGACTGGGTTCGTCAGCGGTCCGCCTCGACCGGGAGCCCGATGAAGCCGAAAACGGAGGCGGCGTCGCCCGCGGTCTCCCAGACTCCCGCTGCTGCCGTCGCCCCCGTCACAAAGAAGGCCAAGCTCAGCTACAAGGAACAGAAGGAGCTCGACGAGCTGCCGGGCCGGATCGAGAAGATGGAGGCGGAGCAGGCAACCATCCACGCCCGCATGGCCGAGCCGGGGTTCTATCAGGAAGGGGGAGCGGAGATCGCCAAGGTCACGACGCGACTCCAGTCCCTCGACGCCGATCTCCAGGCCGCCTACGCCCGCTGGGAAGAACTCGAGTCGCGGTAGCCGCAAGGTCGCCTCTCACTCCTTGAGAGGGCGAAAGGCGACGGGTTTCCCACCGGCTGAAAGCGGGCCGAGCAGCTCTCCAGCCATCGATGGATCCTCTCCTCCTCCTGGGAAGAGGCTTCGCCACCGTCGACAGATACACGCCCGTTGATACGATCGGTGTCGCGTTTGCCGTATTGATTTTTGGGGGCGTTCACGATGCGACTTCTGCTGGTGCTTTCACTCGGACTCCACCTCGCTGGCGCGACCGGCCTGGCACAGTCTCCTGCCGCCACGGGCCTGCGGGCCGGAGCCGCCGCGAGCGTTCTGACCCCCGAGCTCGGCACGCCGATCATCGGCGGCTTCGCTCCCTTTCCGGCGACCTATGTCCACGACCAGCTTCACGCCCGCTGTCTCGTCCTGGATGACGGCAAGACGAAGCTCGCCATTGTGGTCTGCGATCTCCTCGGGCTCGACCGGCTCGTCAGCGTGGAGGCCCGGAAACTGATCGCCGCGGAAACCGGGATTCCCGCCGAATGCGTCCTCCTCTCGGGGACGCACACTCACTCCGCGGGGAGTGCCCTCGGTCAGAACCGGCTTCGACTGGCCGAAGAGCTCGACACCTATCAGAAATTCGCCGTCCGGCGGATCGCCGATGGCGTCCAATGTGCCGTGAGAACGCTCCGCCCCGCGGAGCTCGCCTTCGGAACGGTCTCCATCCCCGAGCACGTCTTCAATCGCCGCTGGACGATGAAGCCGGGAACGGTCCCCGTGAACCCGTTCGGGACGTTCGACAAGGTGAAGATGAACCCGCCGGCTGGGAGCCCGAATCTCGTCGAACCTGCCGGACCGACCGACCCGCAGGTCTCCATCTTCTCGATCCGTGAGCGGAGCAGCGAGAGCGGACCGGGCAAGCCGATCTCGGTCTTCGCAACCTACTCGCTCCACTACGTCGGAGGTGTCGGCAACGGACACATTTCCGCAGACTACTACGGAGTGTTCTGCGACGAAGTCGCCCACCTGCTGGAGGCGGATCGGCTCGATCCCCCGTTCGTCGCCCTGCTGGCCAATGGAACGAGCGGAGACATCAACAACATCAACTTCCGCGATCCCCGCCCCAGCAAGAAGCCGTACGAACAGATGCGGTACGTCGCGGGAGACGTCGCCAAAAAAGTCTGCGACACGATTACCGGCCTTACGTACAAGTCCGACGTCCGGCTCGACGCCCGCTACCGGGAACCGCTCCTGAAGTGGCGCAAGCCGACCCCCGAGCAGCTCGCCTGGGTGAAGGAGACGCTGGCGACCCACCCCGAGATTCCCGGGAAGACCGACCTTTCGCGGATCTACGCCCTCCGGACGCAGTCACTCGCCGAATACCCTGAAACGACGCCTGCCCCGGTGCAGGTCCTCGCGATCGGCGACACCTGCATCGGAACGATGCCGTGCGAGGTCTTCTGCGAGATCGGCCTGGAGTTCCGTGAGCGGTCCCCGCTGAAGCCGGCCTTCATGGTCTCGCTGAACCACGGCTACTTCGGCTATCTGCCGGCGCCGCGGCATCACGAGCTCGGCGGCTACGAGACCTGGATCGGAACGAACCGCCTGGAACGGGAAGCCTCGGTCAAGATGCTCGACGACCTGGTCAGCATGACCCAGGAGATCGTCGACGCCCGGAAGAGGTGATTCGGGCTGACAGCCCCTCCAGCAGGCAGGGTGCCCGGAAAACCGGTTCCCTGCCCCGGAAGACGACTCGCTGACGGAAATCGAATCGCCTTTTTCGGGCCGGGAGACCACAATCGGGCGACGGCTTCCAATTCGTTCGACTGGCGAGGGATCGATGATTGTCGGCGTTCCGTGCGAAGTGAAGCAGGATGAGTACCGCGTGGCGATGCTCCCCGTGGGGGTCGAGGAGCTGAAGCGGGCCGGGCACCGCGTCCTCGTACAGAGCGGCGCGGGGATCGGCAGCGGAATCCCCGACGACCAGTACGCCGAGAACGGGGCGGAGATCGTCCATTCCGCGAAAGAGGTGTTCGCCCAGGCGGACCTCGTCGTGAAGGTGAAGGAGCCGCAGGCGGAAGAGTGGCCGCTGCTTCGGCCCGGGCAGGTGCTGTTCACCTACCTGCACTTTGCTGCCGACGAAGAGCTGACCCGCAGCGTCCTGGCGACCGGAGTGACCGCGGTCGCGTACGAGACCCTTCGAGGCCGGACTGGCGACCTGCCGCTCCTGACGCCGATGAGCGAAGTCGCCGGCCGCATGAGCATCCAGGAAGGAGCGAAATTCCTCGAGCGGCCGCAGGAAGGGCGGGGGATTCTGCTCGGCGGCGTTCCTGGCGTACCGCCGGCGCACATCGCCATCCTCGGCGGCGGCGTCGTCGGGAAGAATGCCGCCCAGGTGGCCGCCGGATTCGGGGCGGATGTCTTCATCATGGACATCAACGTCGACCGCCTGCGGTATCTCGAAGACATCATGCCGCCGAACGTCAACACGCTCTTCAGCGACCGGCACAACATCCGCGACCAGCTCCGCCAGGCGGATCTCGTGATCGGCGGCGTCCTCATCCCCGGGGCGCGGGCCCCGAACCTCGTGTCGCGCGAGGATCTCAAGCTGATGAAGCCCGGAGCGGTCATTATCGACGTCTGCATCGACCAGGGGGGCTGCACCGAGATGAGCCGTCCGACGACGCATTCCGAGCCGACGTACGTCGTCGACGGCATCGTTCATTACTGCGTGACGAATATGCCCGGCGCGGTCGGTCGGACGAGCACCTACGCCCTGTGCAACGTCACGTTTCCGTACGCGCTGCAGATCGCGAACCTCGGCCTCGCGGGGGCGTGCGCGAAGTTCCCTGGCCTGAGGGAAGCCGTGAACATGCACGCCGGGAAGGTGACCTACAAGCCGGTCGCCGACACCTTTGGGCTGCCGTGCAGCGAGTTCTAGCGAATCCGTTCGATGAATCGCCTGCCATGACGTATCTCGGATGCAGCGTGCGC
>JAEYWB010000932.1 GCA_023429275.1 Planctomycetota bacterium | reverse complement strand
GACCAGTGCCTCGAGATCGAGGAGGACGGAACGTGGCAATGCACCGACGTTGAGACTCAGCTCGCGCAGGGCGAGCCGGATCGATCCGCAAGGTGAGAGGGGCTCGGGCGATCGGGAGCGCTCCGGCTCCTTCGTCGATGCGATCTGGCGCCTGTCCCTGTGACGATCCTCCTCAGTCCTCAGTCCTCAGTCCGGAACGGCGCGCATGTGGCATGAGAACACGATCTTCCTGCCGTCGGGCGAATAGGAGACGTCGGAGTAGCCTCGCAGGTCGTCCTGTCCCGGAAGAAGGCGCGGAGGATCGTTCGTATCAGGATCGACGAAGTAGATCTGGTGACGCCGCGTCTGCGGATCGAGGGCGACAAACAGGATCCGGCTCTCGATCGGACTCCAGGCGAAGCTGGCCAGCATCGGTCCCTCGAACCGCCGGATGTGTCCGAACTTCGCCCCTCGAGCATCGACGATGCCGAGCTCTTCCTTCCCCTCCGCATTCAGCCCCTTGAAGGCGATCCGCTTCCCGTCCGGCGACCAGACCATGTTCCAGGAGATGTTCTTGTAAGGAGACTGAGCTTCGTCAAAAAGAGAGGTGGTCGTCCCTTCGACGATGCTGACGACAGTCAGGTTGCCGCCGCTTCCTGTGTTTGCCGCATAGACGAGCCGGCCATCCGAAGACCAGTCCGTCCCCCACCCGCTGGAATCGATCTGGATGAGTTCCTGGTCAGGCCCGTCGACGCTCGAGACCCACACACCGCCAGCTTTGGGATTGGAGAATGCGATGCGGCGACCACCGGGGGAGAAGCTCGGCATCGCTCCGTCGCCAAGGACGCGGGGATTGAGCCCGTCGGACTGAACGACGACGACCTGGGATGAAGAAAAGCTCTGCCCGCTTTGCGGCTTCCAGCCGTCGAAGGCGATGAACTTGCCATCCGACGACCAGACGGGAGAACCCTGCTTCTGGAATTCCGGCAGGTCGGTCAGCTGCTTCATGTTGGAGCCGTCGGCGTCCGCAATGAACAGGCGAGTCGAGTACTCACCGGGCGTCTCTCCGATTTCCCGGGCGGCGTTCTCGCGTCCCTTCGCATACTCCGCCGGGTCGAGCGAGCCGTTTCCATCCGCATCATCGCGTTGGAAACGCTCCGTCGCCCGCGCGAGGCGGATGCGGTACCGCTCGCGATCGTGCGGATCCTCGGTCGCCGGCTCCGCGACGGAAACGACTTCCTCCAGGAGGAGTCGGCCATCCCGATCGGCATCCTTGATCCGGAAGGCGACCTCCGTCGGCACTTTCGCCGGATCGACAACGAACTGGAACTCGTCGAGGCCGAGACGGCTGTCGTGATTGCGGTCGAAGCGGCCGAACAGATCCCACGCCAGGCCGATGAGGATCGGGCTCTCTTCGTTGTAGAACTCCTTCCACCCGAGGAAGCCGTCCTTGTCGCCGTCCTTCCGGTCGAACAGCCGCCACGTGACGTAGCCCAGGCCGGCGGGGGCGAGCTGAAACTCGCGCAGCGAAAGCTGCCCGTCGTGATCGTCATCACAGGCCTCGACCGACTCGGCCGCCTGACGCTTTGAAATCCCGGTAGAAGGATTGCCGAAGAGTTCGGCGGCACTGACCAGGCCGTCGAAATCCTTGTCGAGATGCAGGAACAGATTGACCCCGTCGACATTGAGCCCCGGGTGATTCAGCATCTCGCTGTCGGTCAGGTTGCCGTCCTCGAACTTGTCGAGCTCCTGGAACAGCTTGACGCGCTCGGGAGGCGTCATCCAGTACGACGTGATGAACTCCGCTCTCGAGACGACGTGATCGCGATTCCGGTCGGCCGTTCGGATCCAGCTCAGGTACAGCACGCGGCCGGGGGGTCGCGTCGGCGTGCCGTCGTGAGAGCGGGTTCCATATCCGAGCCCGATCACCCGCTGGGCTTCCGCATCGTCGACCCGGCCGCTGCGGTCGGTGTCCCACTTCTCGAAGGCCAGGTCACCGAATGGCGGCAGTTTCTCCTTGAGAGCCGCCGCCGGCCATTCCTCCGCCGAAAGCTGGATGTCCTGGTTGGCGTCCGAAGCCTTCAGAAGGTCCCGCCAGGTCTTGAGAGCATTCGCCGCGAGATCCGCCACCGGGTCGGGGACCGGACCGCGCTGGTCGATCGGCACGACTCCGGGAAGGACCCGGAACTCCTCCTCGGAAAGGGCGCCGTCGCGATCGAAGTCGACGACCCGGAAGTTCCGCTTCGCCACTTTCTCGTCCTTCAGTTCGGGCGAGGCGAGGTATTCCTCCAGCGAGAGCTTGCCGCTGGAGTCCCGGTCGAGGCCCACGAAGGCCGGCTTCGGGGCGGGCTCGGCGGCGAGAAGCGGTGCCGTGAGAAAAAGGGCGGGAAGCATTGTGCGGCGGAGCGCCGCCGTCAAGAACGTGAGGCAGTGCAGCATGCTGATTCCCAGCGGTCGTCGCGAGCTTCGCGAGGTCGAATCCGATCGTGGCCAGAGAGCGCGTCTGTCGAGAGGTCGAGAGACACCCTATCCCTGCACGATCACCGTGTAAAGCGGCGACCGAATGCCCCGGGTCGGCGGCCCCTATTTCGCGAGCAGGTGCTTGACGAAGAAGTCGTTCACCTCGGCGCCCGGGTTCGCACCCTCGTCGGCGTGCCGGACGGTGCACTCGATTCCCAGCTTGTCCATCTGCTCCTTCAGCTTGAGTCCGAACGTGATGTGATGGATCCCGGTTCCGGGCTTCGCGCCGGCCGGAAGAGGCCCGCGAGGTTCGTTGTAGAAGGCGTAGACCGGCGGATCATCCTTGGTCAGATAGGTGATCGGAGACATCTCCCGGAACTTGTTGCGGGCCTTCTGGGTGTCGAACTCGCTCGTCTTCATTCCGTAAAAGCCTTCGATCGCGGGATGCCGCGCGGCGGCATCTCCGATCCACTCCCGGATGACGTGCGGATCGTAGGTGCTCTGTGCACCGAGGACCGCCATGCAGGCGAGACGCGTCGATTCCCGCAGGACCGGGTCCGCGTCGTCCGGCCGGGCCATGTCGTCATGAAAGCCGATCCAGAGCGACGTCCCCGCGCCCGCCGACCCACCAACAGCCCCGATCCTCGCGGGATCGATGTTCCACTCTTTCGCATGCTGCCGCGCGAACTGGATCGCGCGGGCACAGTCGAGGAAGTGAGTCGGAGCCGCCACTCCGGGCGAGAGCCGGTAGTGGATCGCCATCAGCGAGATCTTCTTGTCGAGCAGGCTGAAGAGCGTCGGCGGAATCGACGACTTGTCCCCGGCATGAAAGCCGCCGCCATGGATGAAGACGACCAGAGGTGTCGGCGCATCCGACTTCGCCTGCCAGAGGTCGAACACCTGCCGCTCATGCGGACCGTAGTGTTCGTTCACCATCTCGGGAACAGGTTTCTTGAGTTCCCTCCTTTGAGCGGAAGCCGTGACCGGTGCGATCAGCAGGAGCAGTGAAGCGAGAAGCCAGCGAGCCATGGCAGCCACCCCGACACAAGAGGGTCAAAGGACCGCGAGAGTATCACTCGGCCCCGGCATAATCAAAAGCGGCTGAAGCCGAGGAGGCTCACGAATGACCTGGCGGAGAAACCTGCCGGGTGATGGACTGAACGGCGCATTGGCCGCTATTGTCGCCGAGACGCAAGGCCCCCTTGGGGAAGGAGGCTTTGTGCTGGCTTGAGAGCCCGTTCGACGGCATGGAGTGCCGCGGTACGATTGGGCCTACCGCGCGCAGTAGTCGATCAGGCGGGAGATCTCGGTCCGGAGCTCCGGACGCGGAACGATGCGGTCGACGAAGCCGTGCTTGAGGAAGAATTCGCTGGTTTGAAAACCCTTGGGGAGCTTCTGTTTGACGGTCGCTTCAATGACCCGCTGGCCGGCAAAGCCGATCAGGGCCTCGGGCTCGGCGATGATGATGTCGCCGAGCGACGCGAAGCTGGCCGCAACGCCGCCCATCGTCGGATTTGTCAGGACGGAGATGTAGAGACCGCCGGCTTCGTGGTAGCGGGCGAGAGCGGCGGAGATCTTCCCCATCTGCATCAGCGAGTAGATCCCCTCATGCATCCGGGCCCCGCCGCCGGAGCCGCTGATGATGATGAGCGGGAGCTTCTGCTTCGTGGCTTCTTCGACAGCCCGCGTCAGCTTTTCCCCGACGACCGAGCCCATGCTCCCCATAATGAAAGCGGAGTCGGTGAGGCCGAAGACCAGCGGACGGCCTCGCATGTACCCCTTGCCGACGACGCAGGCATCCTTCATCCCGGTCCGCTTCTGCTCGTCCCTGATGCGATCCTTGTACGACCGCTTGTCGGTGAACCCGAGAGGATCCACCGGGGTCATACCGGCGAACCACTCTTCAAAGCTGTCCGCGTCAAGAAGCTGCGCGATCCGCTGGGCCGCAGGGACATAGAAGTGGTACTTGCACTCCGGGCAGAGACCGAGCTGCTGCTCGAGGTGCTTGCGAAAGATCGTTGCCTGGCACCGATCGCACCGGACCCACAACCCCTCCGGCACGCCACGTTTTTTTCGGGCGGGCGGGGCCGGAGCCGGCGCATCGGGCGGGGAGGGGGGAAGCCCCGTGTCGGCGACGTTGACGGAATCCGTGTCCATTTCGAGATCCCGAACCGGGCCGACTGGCGTGTCAGTGACCGATCTTGGTCACGTCGTTGCCGGCGCGGTCGTTTATTGCTGGGGAACGCTCCGCCACCAGAGGAACGGCGAAGGAGCGGGGGCGGCCGGACTGGGTACGGCGACGAGATCATCGACCGACCTGGCTCCGGAGTCAACAAACTCCACGAGGGGACGGGGCGTCTCGCAGGTATCCGGTCCGCAGAACTTCGGCTCGGTCCCGCGGAGGACCGACAGGATCACCGTGGCAACAGGCTCCGAGGCGACGACCGCAAACGGCTCGTCGCGCCGCATCGGCTTCTTCAGCCCGCGGGAGACGCGGCTGTAAACGTCCTCGCACGACTCTCCCTCGGGGGGACAGACCGCCTCAGGCTGCTCTTCCCACTGCTTGAAGACGCGGGGCTGCTTGCGGCGGATGTCTTCGACGCACATCCCCTGCCAGAGGCCGAGGTGAACGTTGCCGAGCCCCGGAACGGACTGGACCGGAACATCGAGCACATCTCCCAGCGTTTTCGCCGTGGAGAAGGCTGGCTCGTTCGGCGAGGTGTAAATCACCTCGATCTCGCGACCCCGAAGTTCCTTGACGATTTCCTGGATCTGCGACCGACCCCGCTCCGTGAGCGGAAGGTCGAGGGCCCCTTGAATCCGATGCTGAACATCGAACTCGGTTTCGCCGGGGCGAATCACGATTTGTGACATGGAACCCGAAGGCTCTCAATGTGCGCGGCGGCGACCCTGCTCGGCAAGTTGCCGGAGCTCGCTGATCGCCGTGCGGTAGTCGGGCTGGTCGAAGATGGCGCTACCCGCCACAAAGAGATCCGCGCCAGCCTCGGCCGCGGACTCGATGGTTTTGGTCCCGATTCCACCGTCGATGGAAACCAGAACCTCCTTGCCGAACATCCGGCGAACGGCCTTCACCTTTTCCAGCGAGGCCGGAATGAAGGACTGACCGCCGAACCCCGGTTCCACGCTCATGACGAGGACCAGGTCGCATTCGCCGACCGCCGCCCGAATCGCCTCGACGGAGGTCTTCGGATTCAGGGCAATTCCCGCTGCACAGCCGGATTGGCGAATCCGTCGGAGGAGCGGGACCGGGTCGGGAACGGCTTCAATGTGGAACGTGATGAACTGGCACCCCGCCTTGACGTAATCGTCCAGGTACTTCGCCGGGTCCGAAACCATCAGGTGGGCATCAAACGGGGTTTTCGTCCGGCTTCGCAGCCGTTCGATCACCATTGCCCCATACGACAGGTTGGGGACGAAGTGCCCGTCCATGACGTCGAGGTGACAGATCGGCGCACCCCCAGCGTCGAGAGCTTTCATCTCTTGCTGGAGATCGCCGAAGTCGCACTTCAGCATCGATGGTGCGATGGCAGGCAGCTGCTTTCGCAACTGCTCGACATGGACTGCGTAGTCCATACCTGATGGGCATCCTCGCGACTCGATGATCTCCGACCAAGCCTCTTGCTGGCCGGCTCACGCGGGGGTCACACGACCATCGCGGTGATCATCTCGTGGGTGTCAATTTTGCAATCGGGACAATCCTGCGTCCAGACCGTTCTGGCGGTCTGCGGAAGTTCCCCGTCTGCCACGACATAAGTCGTGCCGCGGCTCATTCTTGTGAAGAGAGTCAAAAGGGCCGCCCCGACGTT
Organism: Planctomycetota bacterium; assembly: GCA_023429275.1. GTDB lineage: Bacteria > Planctomycetota > Planctomycetia > Planctomycetales > Planctomycetaceae > Planctomyces_A. The sequence goes on along the minus strand of JAEYWB010000932.1, from coordinate 2,903 downwards.
TGCCGAGGCGGCCCTGCTGGACACTTCTACAGCTTGGCGATCTTGGCGATCAGGTCGGCCGTCCGGTTTGAGTAGCCGAACTCGTTGTCGTACCAGCTGAGGACCTTGAGCAGGTTGCCGCCGATGACCTGGGTCCAGCTCGCGTCGAAGATGCTCGACGCGGGATGGCCGATCACGTCGCTCGAGACGATCGGATCGGTGTTGTAAACCAGGATTCCCTTGAGAGGACCGGCAGCCGCTTCCTTGATCGCGGCGTTCACTTCGTCGACGGTCACGGTCTTGCCCATGACGGCGACGAGGTCGGTCACCGAGCCGGTTCCAACCGGAACGCGGAGGGAGATGCCGGTCAGCTTGCCGTTGAGCTTCGGCAGCACTTCACCGACCGCCTTCGCGGCACCGGTCGAGGTCGGAATGATGTTGAGAGCGGCCGCACGGGCCCGGCGAAGATCCTTGTGGATCTGGTCCGAGACGCGCTGGTCGTTCGTGTAGGCGTGAACCGTCGTCATCAGGCCCTTCTCGATGCCGAACTTCTCATCGAGAACCTTGGCCAGCGGAGCGAGGCAGTTCGTCGTGCAGCTCGCGTTCGAGACGGTCTTGTGAGCGGCGGTCAGGCCGGAATCGTTCACACCCATGACGCAGGTGTAATCGGTCGGCGATTCCTTGTCGGCGGGGGCCGACAGGACGACCTTCTCGGCTCCGGCGGCGAGGTGGCTGTCATAGCCCGGCTTGCCATCGGCCGCCCGCTTCGTGAAGAAGCCGGTCGACTCGAGGGCGACCTTCACTCCCATCGACTTCCACGGGAGCTTGGCCGGATCCTTCTCGGCGACGACCTTGATCTTCTTGCCGTCGATGACGAGCGAGTCCCCTTCGGCGGAAACTTCCCCGTCGTAGCGTCCCTGGACGCTGTCGTACTTGAAGAGGATCGCGAGCGCCTTCGGATCGCTCAGGTCGTTGATCGCCAGCACATCGAATTCACCGCCACGCTTGAGCATGGCCCGCAGAGTGATACGTCCGATTCGACCGAACCCATTGATACCGACGGCAACTGCCACTGCTGAACTCCTCCCAAAACGGCAAAAAACCGCGTCAAGCGCGTGCGGAATGGTACTGCCGCTCAAACAGGGTCACAAGGAACGGAGAAGGTGTGACGGCCCGTCACCGGCGGCGGGAACAGATCAGCGGCCGCAGAAGCGATGTAACCCGAAGAGTCGTATAGAACTACCGCGATTGTAACAGCTTACGGCGCGGCCCCCGTCCGATCGGCAGGCGCAGATGCGTCCGCTGGACACATCACAAAGGCGTCATCTCGCCCATCCGCGAGACCGTCCCGGCGCTGGCGACAGCCGATCGTGCCATCGCTCATCCCGCCGAGTGAGGTGGCTATTCAGCCTTCGCAGCATGCGGGTGAGCATGCTCGTACGTCTCGCGCATCCGCCGCGTGCTGACGTGCGTATAGATCTGCGTCGTCGTCAGGCTCTTATGCCCAAGGAGCTCCTGGACGCTGCGGAGGTCGGCCCCCCCATCGAGAAGGTGGGTCGCGAAGGTGTGCCGCAGTGTGTGCGGCGTCGTGATCGTGTCGAGCCCTGTCTGCCGAAGGTACTGCTCGAGCTTCCGGCCGACGCTCCGGGTGGTCAGGCGGCCGCCGAACTTGTTGAGAAACAGGGCGTCCGCATCCTTCGGCTTCGGGTTTGGACTCGGCGTCCGGACTTCCAGCCCGCGGGTCAGGGCCTTGGCGGCATGCTTCCCGATCGGAGCAATCCGCTCCTTCTTTCCCTTACCGAACACCCGCAGGATGTTCGCACTCCGATCCCAGTTGCCGATGTTGAGGCCGACGAGCTCCGCCACACGCAGCCCGGCCGAATAGAGCGTTTCGAGCATCGCCCGGTCGCGAAGGCCCGCCACGGAATTGGCCGGAGGCGCCTCAAGGAGCTGGACGATCTGCTCCGTCGTCATGAAGTGCGGGAGTTTTCGGCCGACGCGCGGCGTCCGGAGAGCCTTGGCCGGATTACTCGCGGTGATCCCCTCGCGGGTCGTGTACCGGAAGAAGCTCCGCAGGCAGGCGAGGCGGCGGGCGATCGTCGTCCGGGCGTACTGGCATTCATGGAGGTACTGGACGTACCCGCGAAGAACCGGAATCGCGATCTCGCCGGCGTCAGGAATCCCGCCGACGCGGTCCTGGAGGTAGTCGAGAAAACTTTGAAAGTCCTCGTAATAGGACTTCGTCGTCAGCTCCGACGCGTTCCGCTCGACTCGGAGATATCGAAGGAATGCCTGAATCGCGGTCTGCACGGGCCGACTCCCTGGCACGATGTGGTGCTGCGGCCAACGGGGCGGGAGGCCACGGGAACCGCGGACTCGCCTGATCAGGCGGACCGGCGGGTGGGAGGCGTGGCGCTCTCCCCGGACTCCTGCTGCCGGCGAACCTTCTGGCTCAGCACCGCCGCATCATACCACGTGAAGCTGTATTCGGGATCGGCAGCGTATTTTCCGAGGGTCTGAAGAAGCTGAGGTGTGCTGCGATCGTCGTAGAGGAAAATGAACCGTTCGCCGTCTTTGACCAGGGCCAGGACGTTCACATTTCGCTCCATGGTCGACACTCCCCGCGCATGGCCCGACCTCCAGCCGTCCTGGCCGGTGTCGGACCAAGGTTGATATCGGCCAAAACTGCGTCGGAGTATTCGTCCGATGGCTTTCGCGGCGGATTGCCGCAGAGAACGGCCGTCACCGCCCCCCTGGTCGTTAAAGTCGACCGGCTGAAGGCGGTCGACCGGCTTCCGCCTCGTCAATCGACCTCTGCAAGTGGCACCGCTAGGGGTCAATTCCCCAAACACTGTTGAACGAACAAGTTCGAGCCTATTGCCATACGCCCGAGCTGACTTCTTCCACTCAAGTAACCCGCTGAA
>JAEYWB010000920.1 GCA_023429275.1 Planctomycetota bacterium | reverse complement strand
GGAGAGGGGGATCCGGGAGAGCGGATTCAGGATTCCGTCAGTCGGTGACCAGATGCCGAGTCACCGCTTCGCCTGCTGCTTTGTCACGCCCGGGATTTCGGGTTGCGTCCATGAGCCGGCGAGCGCTAGCCCCCGGTTCGAACCGGACGCTATCGCGTTCCGGCGAATCTCACGAACCACTCATCCTACCTGTGCCAAACCACTCGCCTCATCCTTCCAGGAACAGCTCGAGGGGCAGAGTCGTTTTTTCGCCGCGGATGTGCTGGGAAATGAGCTGGGCTGTCGCGGGAGAGAGGTGCAGCCCCGCTCGAAAGTGGCCGGTCGCGAGAATGACGTTCGGCAGCGTTCGGGCCGGTCCGATCCAGGGGCGACCCCGGCGGGCCTGGGGGCGCAGTCCGGCCCAGGTCCTTTCGACCCGGGCCTGGCGGATGGCCGGGAGGAGGGCCGACCCGAAATCGATAAGGCCGGCGATCACCTCGGGAGTGTTCTCCTTGACGAAGCCGGCGTTCTCTTCTGTCGACCCGATCAGAATGTGACCATCGTCCCGAGGAACGACATACCGGGGCCCGCATTCGAGAACGTGCGTCAGGCGGATCTCCGGAGCGTCGAGGAGGACGATCTGACCGCGGACCGGGGCGACATCAATCTCGACGCCGATCGCCGACGCGAGAGGGCTCGACCAGGCTCCCGCCGCCAGGACGAACCAGTCGGCGTTGTGGATGGCCCGTTCCGTCCGGACGCCGATGGCACGGCCCTCGCGGTGTTCCCACGCGGTCGCTTCCTCGCTGGAAGAGATTTCGACTCCGCGTTGTTCACAGGAGGCGACCAGCGCCTTGAGATGACGCGGATTCCGGACCTGGCACAGATCGGCCAGTCGATACCCCTCGGCGATGCCGGGGGCGAGGGCCGGTTCATAACGATGCAGGTCGGAGGTCGGGAGCTTCTCCACCGGGACGCCGGCTCGTCGCCAGGCTTCGATCTCCTGCTGCAGTGCCGATGGTCCGCCGCTTCCGAATTCCAGGCCGCCGCACTTTCGAAAGCCGTTGTCGATCCCCGTCCCGTCGCGGAGGGCCCCGGTCATCGTGGGCCAAAGCGAGTTCGACAGCGTGGTCAGTTGGGCCAGTGGATGCGTCGGGTCACCGGGATGTCCCGGCGGGAGGATCCCCGCTCCCGCCCACGAGGCCTCGCGTCCCGGCGCGGACTGGTCGAGAACCCGGACTTTCAGGCCGCGTCCTGCGAGTTCCCAGGCGATCGTCAGGCCGACGACCCCTCCTCCTACCACAACGACATCAGGCATCGAACGCTGCTGAATCCATCTGGGAGCTCACCACTCGCGGCCGGTCTCACCGGGCGACCGAAAAGGACGCCGGCACCCCGCGACCAGGGAGCTCGGTTACTTCTTTTCTGCCTCGAACCAGGCGGGAGGGCGGATCCCCTTTCCCTTCCGTTTCCGGAGCGAGTCGCCGAGTTCTTCCCGTCCGAGCTCCGCCAGGACTTCGAGCTTCGCGAGGATCTCGGGATACTCGGCCTTGAGGTCTTGAGTCTCCCCGATGTCCCACGAGAGGTTGTAGAGCGCGAGCTCCGTGTGGCCGCTGGTGTAGCCGGCGGGGCGGCCATCGGTCCCCGGAGCTCCCGTCAGGGAGCGGTAGGGATGCGGGAAGTGAAGCTTCCAGTCTCCGCTGCGGACGGCGTGCAGCTCGTTTCCCCAGTAGAAGTAGAACGACTCGTGCGGCGTGCGGGCGTCCCGGTCCCCCCGCAGCAGCGGCAGGACATCAAGGCCGTCAATCGGGTGCTCCGGAAGGGGGGCTCCGACCACCTTTGCCAGCGTCGGCAGGAGGTCGATTGTCGACACGAGCTCATGGCAGACAGACTGACTGGGGATGACGCCGGGCCACCGCATCAGGCAGGGGACGCGGACGCCACCCTCCCACGCGGTTCCCTTCCCCTCACGCAGGGGACCGGCTGACCCGGCGTGATTGCCGTAGCTGAGCCATGGTCCGTTGTCCGAGGTGAAGATCACGAGAGTCTTCTGCGTGAGGCCGAGCTCGTCGAGCTTTCCGAGGATTTCCCCGACGCTCCAGTCGATCTCCTGCATGATGTCGCCGTAACGCCCTTGTGCGGTCACGCCGCGAAACCGCTCGGCTCCGTAGAGCGGGACGTGCGGCATGCTGTGGGCGACATACAGGAAGAACGGCCCGGCGGCATGATCCTGGATGAACTGGACGGCCCGCTCCGTGTACCAGCTTGTGAGGTTCTCCTGGTCTTCGGCGGTGACGCGCGGGTTGAGAATCCGGTCCCCCTCGATCATCGGCAGGTCCGGAAAGGCCTTGGGATTCTCCGGGTGGAAAGGCCACATGTCGTTCGAATAGGGGAGGCCGAAGTAGTCGTCGAACCCGTGGTGGACCGGCAGAGACGGAGGGCGATGGCCGAGGTGCCACTTGCCGACCATTCCCGTGGCGTAGCCTTTCCCCTTCAGGATCTCGGGAATCAGGACTTCGCTCGAATTGATGCCGTGCCGGCTGTTGGGGCCGGGCGCGCCGAGCATGCCGATCCGGTTCGGGTAGCAGCCGGTCATCAGCGCCGCCCGGGAGGCCCCGCACACCGCCTGGGGGACGACGAAGCTCGTCAGCCTCATCCCCTCCCGCTCGAGCCGGGCCAGGTTCCGGGTCTCATACCCGCGGCGGCCGTCGCCGCTGAGGTCGCCGTACCCCATGTCGTCCATGAAGATCAGGACGACGTTCGGCCCCGGGGCGGAAGGAGCCGCCTCCGGCCGGGACTCTGCGGCGGGCGCAGGGGGAGTCTCCTCCGCGGCGACCGGGCCGACGGCCCGAATCAGGAGTCCGAGGAGGCAGACGACGGAGGGAAGTCGAGACAATTCTGAAACTCGCGAAGGAGGGATCGCCACCGCAGAATGGAGGTTTTGCGAGGGAATTTCCACCGCGCGGCGCACCTTCTCGACATCGGATCGCCGGTCTATGATGACGCAAGCGTCCCGCAATCGACTGCGGGATCCCCCCACCACAGCAGACAATGGCAAAACCGAACTACTACGACGTCCTCGGAGTCGCGAAGAACGCCACCCCGGAACAGATCCGCAAGGCGTATAAGAAGATCGCGCGCGAAAACCACCCCGACGCCAAGCCGAACGACAAGGCCGCGGCCGAACGGTTCAAGCAGGCGAACGAGGCCAACGAGGTCCTGAGCGACCCCGAGAAGCGGAAGAAGTACGACCAGTTCGGCGACGCCTACGAATACGTCCAGGGAGCGGGCGGCGGCGGTGCGGGGCCGTTCCCCGCCGGATTCGACCCCTCGAGCATCTTTGGAGCAGGGGGGGAAGTCGACCTTGGCGACATCTTCGGCGGAGCCTTCGGTGGTCGGGGCCGGACGAGGGCTCGCCGCCCCGCGAAAGGGGAGGACCTTCAGACCTCGATCACCGTCCCGTTCCAGCTGGCGGTCGAGGGGGGCTCGTACGACCTCAGCCTGCAGACTGACAACGGTGTCGAGCGGCTTTCGATCAAGGTTCCGGCGGGGGTCCACGATGCCGACGTCATCCGGCTTTCCGGCCAGGGACATCGGGGATCGAACGGAGGGCCCAACGGAGACCTGCTGCTGACGATCCGTGTCGCGCCGCACCCGCAGTTCCGGCGCGAAGGGGACAACGTTACGGTCGACCTTCCGATTTCGGTCACCGAGGCGGCCCTCGGGGCGAAGGTCGAGGTCCCGACGCTCACGGAAGGGACTGTCATCCTGTCGATTCCCCCCGGGACCTCCTCCGGGGCCAGGCTCCGGCTGAAGGGGAAGGGGATCGTCAATCGAAAGACGGGAGAGCGGGGCGACCAGTTCGTGCAGGTCAAGATCGTGATCCAGGGGCCGCTTTCTCCGAAGGCCCGGGAGCTCTTTGAACAGTTGTCGCACGAGCTTCCCCCCGTCGCACGATGAGGGGCCATCCGGAGCGGGCGGGAGAATCTGCCGATCGGCTTCGCGTGGAGTCACACGCGTCCTATTGACGGATGCTGCGGCAGGCGCGGAGCCGAGCTTCTGAAGCCCTGTCGGCACAACCTCAGGCTGGGCACGGCTTAGCGGAAACAGCCTCGTTGTCGGCCAGACCGTCTCCTCGCGGAACGGCGTAAGTCTTTCCTTAACAGACTTTTACAGCGACGACCTCAGCGGCAAAAAAAGCCGCAACTGACCACTGGCTCGCCGCGTCGATTCCGGGA
>JAEYWB010000809.1 GCA_023429275.1 Planctomycetota bacterium | reverse complement strand
AGTCTCCGCCGCGCGGAACCACGGGCTGCGGCTGGCCCGGGGGGAATGGATCGCCTTCCTCGACTCCGACGACATCTGGCAGCCCTGGAAGCTCGAGGTCCAGATGGCGCTGCTCGCCGCCCGGCCCGAGGTCGGCATGACCTGGACCAACATGGACTCGATGTGGGCGGACAAGCGGCCGCACCAGAAGAGCTACCTGAAGCAGATGTACTCGACGTACCGGCAGCTCCCCGATGGGGCGCCGTTCGGCACCTTCACGCCGCTCGGCGAGATCGTCCCCGGCGTTGCACCGGAGTGGGCGAAGTCCCCGGTCGGGATCCGCCGGATCTACTCCCAGATGCTCCACGGGAACCTCGTCCACACGCCGACGGTCGTCCTCAAGCGGGAATGGGCGGAGCGGGTGGGGCCGTTCGACACCGGAATGCTCCGCGGCGGCGAGGACTTCAAGTATCACCTGGCAACCTGCCGGCTCGGCGAGGTGGCGTTCGTCGATGTTCCGTCGATCCTGTACCGGATCGGCATCGGCGACCACATCACGAACCGCGAGAACAACCTCTACTTCGCCCGGTCGTTCCTTCGAACCCTGAACGAAGAGATCGCCGCTCACGGGGCCGAGATCGAGCTTTCACCGCGCGAAATCCGCCGCATCCTGGCCCGAGCGCACGACTGGCTGGCCGATGAACTCTATGCCGATGGCCAAAGGCGCGAGAGCTTCACGCACGGCCTTCGGGCGATCCTCCGCCGCCGCACGCCGGGAAGGACGTGGCGGACACTCGCGAAGTGCCTCCTGCCCGAAAGCGTCCAGCGGCTGCTGCGTCGTCCTCGGCCGGCTCCGGCCGTTCGAACCACACGGGCCTCTCAGCGCCCTGCTCCGGAAGCAGTCGAGGCCTGAGGCCGCGCTCCTATTCCGCGAACTCGATCGCCAGTTCCCGCAGCCGGGTGAGCTGGTCGATCAGCTTTGGAACGTCCTTGAGATAGAGCTGGTTCGGGCCGTCACTGAGGGCCTTGTCCGGATCGGGATGGGCCTCCATGAAGACCCCGTCGCAACCGCCGGCGACTGCGGCCCTCGCGAGGATCGGGACCATCGCCCGGTTGCCGCCGGTCGTGCTTCCACCGGGTCGCTGAACGCTGTGCGTGGCGTCGAAGATCACCGGACATCCGAGCGACTGCATGATCGGGATGCACTGCAGGTCGTTGATCAGTCGGCCGTAGCCGAACATCGTCCCCCGCTCCGTCAGCAGGACGTTCGGATTTCCCGCCTGCTCGCACTTCTTCACGGCGTGCTGCATGTCTTCGGGGGCGACGAACTGCGGCTTCTTGACGTTGACCACGCCGTCCCCACGGGCCTTGGCCGCCTCGGCACAGGCGACCACGAGATCGGTCTGCCGCGCGAGGAACGCCGGGATCTGGAGGACCGTGCAGACCTTCGCCGCCGGCGCGGCCTGCTCGGGGGTGTGGATGTCGGTCGTCACCGGAAAGCCAGTCCGCTCCGCCGCACGGGCGAGGATCTCGAGCCCTTCCTCAATCCCCGGACCGCGGAAGCTCGTGATGCTGGTGCGGTTGGCCTTGTCGTAGCTCGCCTTGAAGACGATCTGCAGCTTGCCGCCGCTCTTCGCCTTCAGCTCGGCGAGCTCGCCGCTGACGCGCGTGATGAGCTCTTCGCTTTCGATCACGCACGGGCCGATGATGAACAGCAGCGGCTGCTTCGGACCGCAGCGGTACGGTCCGACCGGAACAGTGCGGTATGTCGACGTCGCGGACATGGGGCTCCTCCTGAGCAAGTTTTCAGTCGTCAGTCGTCAGTTTTCAGTCATCAGTTAAATACCAGTTCCGACGTCCTGCACTGAGAACTGACAACTGACAACTGACAACTGATGACTTCCTCACTTCTTCTTCGGCCGGAATACATGCGTTGCCTGTCCGAACGAGGCCTCGGCCGATTCCATGATCGTTTCGGACAGCGTCGGGTGGGCGTGGATCGACTCCGCCAGGTCGCGGGCGACGGCGGCGGTTTCGACCGCCAGGACACCCTCGGCGATCATCTCCCCTGCGCCGGCACCGACGATGCCGACGCCGAGGATCCGCTCGGTTTTCGGCTCGATGATCAGCTTCGTCAGCCCCTCCGTCCGGGCGATCGCCTGGGCGCGGCCGGATGCCGCCCAGGGGAACTTCGTGACGATGACTTCCTTGTTGGCGGCCTTCGCTTCCGCCTCGGTGATGCCGCACCAGGCCAGCTCGGGATCGGTGAAGACGACCGCCGGGATGGCGACGTTGTCGAACTGGGCGGGCTCGCCCAGGAGGGTTTCGATAGCGACCTTCGCCTCGCGGGTCGCCTTGTGGGCGAGCATCGGCTCTCCGGCGACGTCGCCGATGGCGAGAATGTTCGGATCGGCGGTCCGCATGTTCTTGTCGACCTGGATGAAGCCCCGGTCGGTCACGACCACTTTCGTGTTCTCGAGGCCGATCCCCTTGCCGTTCGGCGCCCGGCCGACCGAGACCAGGACCCGGTCGAACGTCTGCGGCGACGTCACCCCTTCGCCCCCGAGGTCCGCCACGATCCCTTCGGGGGTCGCCTTGAGGCTGTTGACCTTGGTATTGAGGTGGATCGCCTCGAACTGTGCCTGAAGCCGCTTCTGCAGCGGAGCGACAAGGTCGCGGTCGGCGGCGGCGAGCAGGACCGGAAGCGCTTCGACGACCGTCACCTTCGTCCCGAGGGCGGCGTAGACCGAACCCATCTCGAGGCCGATGTAGCCCCCGCCGATGACGAGCATCCGCTTGGGGATGTCGGGCAGGTTGAGGGCGCCGGTCGAGTCCATGACCCGCGGATCGCCGATGTCGAAGATCTTCGGCATTGCCGGCCGCGATCCGACCGCCACGATGCACTTGTCGAAGGTCATCTTCCCGGTCGAGCCGTCCGGGTAGGTGAGCTGGAGCGTCTTCGAATCGAGGAACGTCCCCTTGGCCTGGACGAGCTTCACGCCGCGGGCGCCGCTGAGCTGCCGGATGCCGCCGGTCAGCTTCGTGACGACGTCCGACTTGAAGCTCCGGAGCTTGTCGAGGTCGATCTTCGGCGGGGCGAACGTCACGCCGAGGGCCGCGGAGTCGTGGGCCTCGTGGATCAGCTTGGCGACGTGGAGCAGCGCCTTCGACGGGATGCATCCCCGGTTGAGGCAGACCCCGCCCGGCTGCGGATCCATGTCGACCATCACGACGCTCATGCCATGGTCGGCAGCCTCGAAGGCCGCGGGATAACCGCCCGGCCCCCCGCCGAGGACGACAAGCTGGGCATGGGCGGGGGCGGTCGCGGGAGCGGCGGCGGACATGGAATCCTCAGGGACGCATAGACTTCGGACACGCCGCACCGCGCGCGAGGGCGAGTCGACGAGGACCGAATCATAGGGACGAGGCCAAGGATTGAGAATTCGGAGCATCGCATCCGTTTCCTGGCGGACGACACTCCGCCCCGGGCGTTGCCGAGCTCTGCTCGCTCGCGGAACGTCAGCCGCGGCGACGTTCGAATCGGTTGCGAAACCCACCCTCTCGTCATATTAACCGGCCTGGATGTGTTTCTCCTCTATCTGCTCGACGGGATCGTCGCGATGACCGCTCGCCTCCGTTCGCTATTCCTCTGGACAGCTTTCATCGCCCCGGCCGCGGCCCTTTGCGGCGCTGCCCCCTGTCCGGGCTTCGCTGAAGAGAAACCCTCCGCCGGTTCCCTGGCGGCGGCGGTTCAGCCGTTCGTCGACCGGCACACGCTGGCCGGGGCGGTCCTGCTCGTCGCCGACAAGGACAAGACCCTGGCGACCGAGACCGCCGGGTTCGCCGACATCGGCGGCCGCAAGCCGATGCAACCCGGAAGCCTCTTCTGGATCGCCTCGATGTCGAAGCCGATCACCGCCGCCGCGCTGATGATTCTCGTCGACGAGGGGAAGGTGAAGCTCGACGATCCCGTCGAAAAGTACCTGCCGGAGTTCAAGAATCTGTGGCTCACGGCGGAGAAGGACAACGAGCACATCCTGCTGAAGCGTCCCTCGCGCCCGATCACGATTCGCGAGTGTCTCTCGCACACGAGCGGCCTGCCGTTCAAGTCCGAGATGGAGGCGCCGACCCTCGACGGACTGCCGCTGAAGGACGCCGTCCGGAGCTACACCAACACGCCGATGATTTTCGATCCGGGGACGAAGTACCAGTACAGCAACGCCGGGATCAACACCGCCGGCCGGATCATCGAGGTCGTCAGCGGCAAGCCCTACGAGACGTTTCTCGAGGAGCGGCTGCTGGCCCCGCTCGGAATGAAGGACACGACTTTCTGGCCGTCGGAAGAACAGGTCGCGCGGCTGGCGAAGTCGTACCGTCCGGACGCCTCGAAGACAAACCTCGCCGAGTTCCCGATCTCCCAGCTTCAGTACCCGCTGACCGACCGGGTGCGTCGCTTTCCCATGCCGGGCGGAGGACTCTTCGGCACCGCCGAAGACATGGCCCGCTTCTGCCGGATGATCCTGGGGAATGGAACATTCGAAGGAAAAGATATCCTTTCAGTGGACTCGGTTGCGGAACTCACGAGGCGCCAGACCCCGATGAGCGTCAAGGAGAGCTACGGCCTCGGCTTCGCGATCAGCGGGAATTCGTTTGGCCATGGCGGCGCCCAGGCGACGAACATGACGATCGACAGGAAGGCCGGCCTGATCTTCGTCTACATGGTTCAGCACGCCGGCTACGCCAACGCGGACGGCAACGAGATCCAGCCCGCCTTCCAGAAAGCGGCCCGTGCGAGATTCGGGAAGCCATAGTCCCGCGGCACACCGTGCCGTCGAACTCGCGTCCAGGGAGGCAATCCTCCTTCCTCACAGGGGATCGCGCCTCAGCAATCGAGGGAGCGGCTCAGTCGTCAATCACCCCATCAGCCGGCACGCCCCGGCGTCCGGTTCCCGCTGCGGCGCAATCGATGACTGTGCGAACGATGGGATCTGAACCGGACGCCGTCACGTCGTGGCTGATCGCCTCGACCGGCCATGCCCCTCGCGGCCGGGAGAGGGACTATCGTTGTTCGCAATCACGGCCAATGTTCTAATGACGAAACCGGCGTGACCACGACGGATGAGGGCTGCTGTCGAAGCGGTCTCTCGAGTACGCAGCGGTTTTAGCGGTGGCAAGAACCTTCCCGCGGCCGCTGCGTTCACCCTCTCACTCCCCTCCTTCCGGAGGATCGGATGTCGGCTCCCAGCCAGGCAGAGACGCTGTGCGATCAGGCCCGGGCGGCGCGGCAGGAGGGACGCCTCGGCGACGCGATCACGCTGTTCGAACAGGCGATCGCCCTCGACGACCGCTGCCTCCCTGCCTGGGAAGGACGGGCCTACCTGGCGTTCAGCACGCGCGACTTTCTGAAGGCGATCGAGTCCTTCCGCAAGGTGAGCATGCTCGATGTCCGGCGTGTGCAGCCGATGATCAACCTCGGGGCGGTCTACAACCGCGTCGGCGATTTCAATGCCGCGGTGAAGTCGCTGCGGCAGGCGATCAGCCGCGACCGGAAGTCTGCCGAGGCCTATTACAACATGGGGATCGCCCACAAGGGGCTCAACCAGCTCAGCCTGGCGGTCTCGGCCTACAAGGAGGCCCTGAAGGTCAATCCCGAGATGTTCGACGCGCACCAGAACTTGGCGAACGTCCACTCCGAGATGGGAAATATCAGCCAGGCGCGGCTGCATTACGAGAAGGCCCTGGCGATCAAGCCCGACTTCGAGCCGGCGCGGCGCGGCCTCGCACGGCTGGACGAGGTCTCCGAGGTCGAGAAGCGGAAGTTCAGCCCGTTCGGCCGCCTTGTCGACACGGAAGAGCTCGCGAACCGGAAGGCCGACGCGAAGTTCCGCGAGCTGAACGTGCAGGAGCGGTTCGAGGACCGGCAGGAGAAGCACCGGTTGATGAAGGAGGCGGTGCACGCGGCGCAGGACGTCATCGGAACCCTGCGGGACCGGCTTGAGCCACTCTTTCAGAGGCTGGCGTCGAACATCGCGGAACGGACCGACAAGCACACGCTGCTGCGGGAGTTTGAGGCGTTCCGGGATTCCCGGCGAAAACTCGAGCACGAGCTCGGGACGATGGACCGGATCACCGAGGAACTGCGGACCCACGAGAAGTTCATCCGCGGCCCCCAGTAGCTATCGCGCTCCGCGGGATGAGCGATGGAAACACCCGGCCCCCATTCGAGGGGCGCCAGTCGACGCGCCATCGACGTTGGTTCACTTGTCTCTCGTGGCGAATCGCTGATGCCGCGAGGCCATTGGCGACTGCTGCCCGCGCTGACCTGACGAGCCAGGAGAATCCACGGATACCACGGAGCAGGCAGGCGTCGCGCACCGCCTCAATCACTGTCTGTTCGCTTCTTCCTGACACGCCATCGACCACGTTCACACCTCGATGACGATCCGTGAAAGCCGTGTGATCCGTGGTGAGTTCTCTGAACTAAATGGCCCGCAGAAAACCCGTGATCGTCAGGACCTCGAGCAGGTGCTCGAAGCGTTCACGTTGCTCGTCATCTTTGACCATCTGAATTCGGAACGCACTTTCGGCGATCCGGTTGATGCGGAATTCATCCTTGTCGAAACACTCCGCCGCCAGGAGGCTCGCGGCATTGCGGGAGTTCGACAGGTAGATGACCTCCATCGCTTTCGGATTGCCGGCACCGAACGCGAAGGTGAACCCGATCGCCTTGGAGTCCGCGATCGGCGCCCGCTTGTTGAACGGAGAAGTCATGTCCTTTTCCCGTCCTTGCGGATCAAACCGCCGTACGCCCCAGAAGGGGGCCTGGCAGTTCGCCATCTTCCATTCGATCCGATCGGACGGGAACGCCGAGGGCTTAGTCTCATCGCGCATCCGGCTCAGCACTTCGCGCAGGTGACTCGGCGTCGAAGCGCAGATCAGGACCTCCGGCAGAGGATGGGCGAACAGCGCACGAAAGATTTCGTCCCCGTCCACCTTCTCCTCGACGAGCACGGCCGTCTGGTCTTCAACCTGAATGGTCGACCGTCCCGCGGCGATCCACGCCTGAAAAGCGCGGGTCAGTTTGGGGCCCTCTCCCTCCGCCGCGAGGAGGATCTGGCAGCCATCGCAGTGTCCGGTGCCTTGGTCCACAGTCACCTGAAAACGCCGGCGTCCGTCGACGATAGCGTCGACCTTCAGGCCCCGGAGGTTCTTGAACAGAGTTCCCTCCTGAAGGAGAGAGACGCGGCTGCATGCGAAGATCGTCCCCGCTTCAACAAGACTCAGCTCCTGCTCGACGTCGTTCAGTGACCTCTTGAGCTCGATCGGTCCGTTGGCCACGGCGAACGCTTCGGTGTCGGGAGGAAACCATCGCAGGACTCGTGCGACGGGAGCCGTCGGCGGACTCCCGTGGGAAGTCTTCTCGTCTGCGCGTCCGACTATCGTCAGCGCGGCGAGAATCGCCGCGGAAAGGAGACCGGAAAGGGGCGTTCGGCCGGACATGGCAATCCCTATCTGTCGAGGCCGCAAAGATCTTCTGGAGTGTACGATCTGGATCGGAAGAACCGTAGAGCGACTTTCGGCGCCGAGCGCAGCTGTCACGCCCCGACGGCTTGACCCGCGGTTTTCGGGCAGGCCATGCTTCCGCTGAGGAAGTTTCAGGGGTCCCCTCCGGATCGAGAGCGATCGTCATGATGGAATTCGTGAGGACGATTCTCACCGGGCAGTTTGAGGCCCCCCTCTGTATGCTCGACCAGTGCCTCCGCGCCTGTCCGCTGGAGCACTGGGATGGAAAGGTCGCCAACGGCACGTTCCGCTGGGTGGCCTATCACACCCTCTTCTGGGTCGATGTCTATCTCTCGCCGGGGGACGAAGAGGAGTTCGTCCTTCGCGACTTTCACCGTGACGGCGGCGACGAACGGGAGGACCGGGTCTGCCCCGGCCTCGGGAAAGAGGAGACGCTCGCCTATGTCGGGATCTGCCGCCAGAAGATGCTCGACACGCTGGCCGCCGAAACGGCCGAGTCCCTCCAGGGTCCGAGCGGCTTTCGGTACCGCCTCATGTCGCGCGGCGAGCTGCACATTTACAGCCTGCGTCACGTGCAGCATCACACGGGACAGCTCAGCGCCTACCTGAGACGTGTCGATCCGTCGCTGAGCGCCGGCGACCTGCCGTGGGTCGGCAGGGGCTGGCGGAAAGCCGAAGAGTCGAAAGGCTGAACTGAAAGGCCTGACTTGCCAGGTGGTCGAAGTCGTTCGAACGGACGACCTGAGAAGTCACCCGGAAGGTTCTCACATCACAAAGGAGCTCTCGATATGAAGACGATGACCCGACGTCTTGTGATCGCGAAGACCGGTATCGCCATTGCAGGCGCGACCCTGCTTGGCGGCACGTCGTCCGGCGATGAACCGGGCGGGCCAAAGCTGTGGCCCCTGGAAGGGGAGCTCAAGGTCCATCCCAAGTACCTGTACCGCTACTACCTCTTGCTCGGCAACGGACAGATCTGCGCCCTCTATGGAGCGGACCACGGCCGCGAGCCGGAGTCATTGTCGCGAATCACCCTTCCGGCGCGAGTTCGAGTGCGCGGCATGCTGGGGACCGACCATCATCCGGGCGGGACCGGCGAGAACCTCTCTCCGTTCCCGAAGACGTGGCTCGTGTACATGGACGTCCACGAAGCACAGACCCTGAAGTGAGAAGAGCGCTCGAACGCACTGCCGGCGAAGCGGGAGCTGCGGCGGGAAGAGAGCCGCGTCAGGGCGCCGACTTCAGCACAAAGTCCTGGGAGTTGTTGTCCGCGGTGATGTCGGCCACGAGGGTCGACTGCGTGTTGTAGTGAGCCGGGATGTACATCTTGACTTCCACGACTTCCCCCCCGCCGGACGGACCGCCCGTCGCGCCATCCACCCCCTTGATGGTCGAAGTCCCCGTCGTCCGGGTGGCGCGGATTTCCACACGGTACTTCCCGGGGACCGGACCGTTCTCCTTCTTGATCTCGTAGGTCCCGTTCCGGATCACGCCGCCGCTCGAGGGGCCCTTCGTTCCCGTGGCCGGAAGAAAGACGATCGACCCATCCTCGACCGGTGCCCCGTCGAACGTGACGCTCCCGTGAACCGGCGCCCGGGGAGGACCACTCGCCGCGCTGCCGCAGCCGGTGGCGAACAACGCCAGCGAAAGACCAAGAAACGCGAGACCGGCAGCGGAGGCGCTCCTCCGAGAGAGGGTGATCGACATCGTCATTCCAGGGGTGTCGGCACGTGAGGAAGGGCTGAACAGGGACGATTCCAATGGCGTATCCGTTCAGCGGCGGTGCTTCAGGATCTCAATGCGTTCAGCAGTCAGCTCTCAGCATCTTGCTGACGGCTGACGGCTGATGGACGGAGCCACGAAAGATCGGCGCACCCCCAACTTTAGAACTCTCCGATCGCCCGGCGATCGTTGAGGGTACTCAGGTCCTGCCAGGTCTGGAGGTTCACGAAGTTCGTGACGAACCGGACCGAGCCATCAGCCAGGGCGGTGTGGACCCCGCCGGCGTGGACGCTCCGGGCGGACTGCAGCAAGTTGCGGTTGTTGTGGGCAGTATAGGTCCCGATGCAGGGGGGGAAGGCGGTCGCTGAACACCAGGCGTTCCGGAGCTGGTCGGGAACCGTCGTGTTCGGTGTGTAGTTGTGATGGGAGAACGGCCCTTCCGGATAGAACATCACGCCGCGGGAATCGGTATTGCTCTCGTGAAGGACGTGGAGCTCGTCCAGGATGACGGTGTTGCTCATTCCATCCATGAAGTCGGCCGGCGAGATCCGGGTGTTGGCGTCGAAAGCCCCGGATCCGCCGCGAGGATATGTCGCCACGGCAACACCGGGCGGCGAGTTGAGCGGACCGATGCCGTTGCAGGCGGCGTAGTTCCCCCGGGCGTAGACACCTCCGAGAACATTCGGCCCGAGCGGGTTCGAGGGACAGGTCATCGCCGGGAAGGTCTTGCTGGCGATCTCGAAGTTCGGCGATCCGGCACCGCTGATGCAGCCCCAGCAGGCGTTGAAGTCCGCCCGGTTATAGAGACTCATCTGGTCGATATACGGAAAGATAAAGACAACCCAGGTCGCCTCGTTCCGGGCCAACGGGGCGGTCTGGACGTAGCCCGGGGGAAAGACGCTCATCGCTTCGTTGTAGTTGTGGATCGCCAGTGCCAGCTGCTTGAGATTGTTGCGGCACTGCGACTGCCGTGCGGCTTCGCGCGCCTGCTGGACGGCCGGAAGAAGGATGGCGACGAGGACCGCAATGATGGCGATGACGACCAGCAGTTCGATCAGCGTGAACCCGTTTCGTGAACCCGTGAGCCGAGACATGAAGACCTCCGGACTGGAGAATGAAAGACCTTCGAACGGGCAGACATGACGAGGAATCGCGCAGCCCGAAACGGGTCCGCGCAGCGACATGGACGCCTCTCCCGAACGGGAACTTTGACGACGCCAGACGCAGCATCCGCGCAGGCTTCCCTGACCGGCAATGAACCGGAAGCCTGCGGATCACGGAGCCGTCGCCGAGGCGGCGGTCCGATAGTTCCGCTCTCGCTCAACCTCCAGGAAGGGGCGGAGAGCTTGCCGCACCCCTCAACGGCTTCCTGCCGAAGACCGGACTGCACGTCCAATGCCACGCGGCTCGCAGGATATCTCCGCTCGCACGGAGCTCCGGCGATCCCGCTAGTCGATCTTTTCCTTCAGGACTCGCATCGCCTCCTCGAGCGTCCCCTCACGGAAGACCTTCACGAGGCCCGCGTGTTCTTCGT
>JAEYWB010000777.1 GCA_023429275.1 Planctomycetota bacterium | reverse complement strand
GCTGGGAAGCCTCCTGGTCCCACTCCTCGCTCTCACCGTCCCCGGAAACCTCTGGGGCCCCCCTGCCCCGCTCCAGGTCGAGGTTCAGGATCTCCGCCAGGGCCAATGGACCGCGGAAGCGCCGCGGGGCCGCCAGTCCCGGAGTTCCGTCGTTCCGACCGGCGTCACGCTTCCAGCCCCCACGGCCGCACCGGGGCTGCTCGAACAGACAGGCGTCATCGACGACTCACCGGAGGGAACCCTTCCCATCGATTCCGCGGCGCCCCCGGCCCTGATCGCTCCGGTCAATTGGGTGGGCAACGCGGACCGCCACGGCATCACCCGGCTTTCTCCAGCCGAAGCCTCGTTCTCCTGGTGGGGCCTCTTGTCAGCGGCCTACTTCCTTGGCGCGGGAACGGCCGCCGCCTGGTACATCGCAGGGCTGGCCGGGATCGCCCGGCTGGTTCGGGGGGCGGCCGCTCCCTCTCCTTCCCTCGAATCGGTCTGGCACGCAGTTCGGGGCGATGACCTTGCCTCGACGCCGCTGCTTGTCAGTGGCGACCTCCGGCAGCCGATCGCCTGCTGGTGGAGGAGGTCGACAGTCCTCCTCCCGGCGACCTGGCACGGCATGGAGGAAGGCCGGATCGAGGCGGCCCTGACGCATGAAGCGGAGCACGTACGCCGGGGAGACTTCTGGTGGTGGCAGGTGGCCAACCTTGCCCGGATCGTCTTCTGGTTCCACCCGCTGGCGTGGTGGCTGCGGCGCGAACTGCGGATCGGCCAGGACTTCCTGGCCGATGCGGCGGTCGTGCGGTCGCAGGGATCCCGGGTGGAGTATGCCGAGTTTCTCACGTCGTCCGCGTCTCTCGAACTTCGTCACGTCTCCCTGGTCGGCCTGGGCCTGCTCGGCGGGCGGTCGGAACTCTATCGGAGGGTTGCCATGTTGCTGAAACACGAGCGTCCGCTGGAAACCCGCGCTCCCCGGTGGTGGAACGCGGCCCTCCTGACCGGAGGAGTCTTCGCGCTCGGCGCGGCCGCGACGATGCGGGTCATTGCGGAGCCGCCGCCGAAACCGGCCTCTTCTCTCACGATCGAACGGGCTTCGCCCGCTGGCGAAATCTCGAATGTCAAGACTTCGCCAGCGGAACGAGCGCCGAACAGTACGAATCCATTCGCCTCCAGGACTTTGCCCGCAACCGATGGGCGCGATCCTTCGGTTAGCGACCCCTTCGGATCTCCCGCACCAGAGGAGTCGCCCCCTCTTGGCACTCAATCCCCCGCGAATCCAGGCGGCTCGGCAACCCCGGGATCGCCTGCGGTGCCGGCTCCGGTGGTTCCTGGCGGGGGAACCGTCATTCGAAAGCTCGCCATTCAGGATGGAGTCGTGACGCCAGAACAGGGAGTCACGTTTTCGATCGTCTCGCTCACCGACCCGACCGGGGGCGCCTGGAAGCCGGACGGCGGTCCATTCGAAGGGGAGGAAGGAGGGGCCG
This sequence comes from Planctomycetota bacterium, assembly GCA_023429275.1. GTDB lineage: Bacteria > Planctomycetota > Planctomycetia > Planctomycetales > Planctomycetaceae > Planctomyces_A. Next base: position 4,339 of record JAEYWB010000777.1, on the reverse strand, counting down.
GAGGCCCTGGTTTCAGCAGTGGTGGAACAATGCCCGGCGGATTCCCGGGAGCTGGAATGGCCCCTTCATTCGTGCTGCCCCCGGCGGGAGGAGATTCGAGCCTGGCCGAGTCGCGTCAGCGAAGCGTCGTTCTCCGGGTCCAGCGGCCCCTTCCCGCCGGGCTGAATGTAAGCGTCGATGGGCAGACAATCTCGAGAGTCTCGACAGCTCTTCCCGATTCCAAGGTCCGGCAGATCACGCAGACCGCCTCCTGGCCGGATGAGCAGATGGAAGGAAGCGTTGGAGTGCGGTTCGCGAGCAAGACCATTGCTCTCGAGCTGATCGCTTCGAACCACGACGGAGAGACGATCAAGAATCAAGGAGGCAGTCTCGAAGCCAGACTCGGCCCCTGGCGACAGGGGGGCGACCTGCAGACCGAGATCTCCCTGGATGGAGTTCAGGCGAATGATCCCAGATTTGTCATCGTCGTGCAGGCTGTGGATGTCGAAGGGACAACGCATCCTGGCCGCATCGAACGCCGCCAGCGCGCGTACAATCCCGGGGACGCGGGTGGCTACGATCCCACGGCGATAGGGACCGGAATGGCAGGAAGCATGGGCGGAGGAGGCGGAGAATGGCTGATGGTCTTTCCGCATCTGCCAGCCGACCGCATCGCGAAGGTGCGGCTCGCCTGGCACCCGTATGCCTGGGTCATTTTCCGGAACGTCTCACTGGAGCCGGAGCACAAGACGACCCCAACCGCCGAGCTGTATGTCGATCCGTCGAAACCGGAGGATCGGCCAGCTCCAACAGGAGGGGCGCCTCATATTCCTCCCGACGTTTCCACCCCGCAAAGCTTCTGAGTCTCAGCAAGCGAGTCGGACGAACCGTTCATCGCGCGACGGGGAGGAACGTCAGTTCGTCCGAAACCAGGTCGAGGATCGCCACCGAGAACGAGCTCGCGCGGTACAGGGCTCCCGGGTTGATGCGTCGGATTCCGCCCTCGACGACGTCGAACGCCGCGTGGCAATGTCCGGAGAGAAGGTAGTCGGGAGAGAGAGCTTCGACGCGGCGGCGGTCCGTTGTCAGGTGACCGTGCGTCACCCCGACCTTTCGGCCCGCCAGTTCGATGACGCCACCCCATTGCAGGCAGGTCGCTCCATGCTGCCCCGCGGCCTCCTGGAGCTGCGGCACACTGTCGGCATCGTGGTTACCGAACACGAAGTAGAACGGCCGGACGGCACACGCCGCGACGATCTCCGGCGTCGCCAGGTCGCCGCAGTGAACGAGCGCCTCTGCACCGGCGTCGACGAGGATCCTCACCCCTTCCCGGGTCCGGGCGATGTGGTTATGGGTATCGGAAAGGATTCCGAGACGCATCGGAGCCTGGCTGTCGTGTTCCGCTAAAGGTTCTTGCCCATCTTCTCGCCGAGCCGCTTCAGGGCCGGGCTCGTGTCGAAGGGGGCGAGGTGGACGTTAATGATCGTAAAGGCGTCCTCGCTCGCCATCGCGGCCTTCATCGACTGATGCAGCTCCCCGACCGTGTGGACTTCGAATCCCCACCCAGCGCCGAGCAGGTCGGGCATGCGGTGGTAGTTCCAGTTCAGAATGTCGTTGAACGGGCCGTCGAGGATGAACCGCTCCGTCGTGTACCCCTTGTTGTTGAGGACGATCACGATCGGGTTGAAGTTGTGCCGGACCGCCGTCGAGAGCTCCATGCAGGTCATCTGGAACGCCCCGTCGCCCACCAGGACGATCGGCCGCAGATTGCGGTTGGCGACCTGGACACCGACCGAGGCCGGGACGGCGAATCCCATCGACGTGTAGTAGGCGGGAGAGAGAAACTCCGTGTGCTTGTGGATCGTCAGATCGCTCGAGGCGAAAAGCGAATCGCCGACATCCGCCACGACCACCATTCCGTCGTCCAGCACGTTGTTGAGGTGGTCGAACAACGCCTTGATCGTGACCGGATCGGCCGGCTTGTGCTTCTGGGGTTCCGCAGTGGCTCGCGCCGGCAGCTTCGGCTTCTTCCGCTTCCCGAGGTTGGCCTTTGCCAGCCCCTTCAGGAAGTCGTCGAGAAGAACGTCCTGGAAATGATGGTGGCCGATCCGCAGTTTCTCGCTGGTCGCATAGATGCACCGGCCGGGATCGAGGTGGGCGGTGTAGATCCCCAGGTTGATGTCGGTCATGAATGCGCCGAGCAGGAGGACGCAATCACTCGACTCGACGAACTGCGTCACGCTCTCGCGCCCCATCGCCCCTTCGTAGACGCCGACATAAAGGGGGTGGGATTCGCTGACGACCGACTTGCCCAGGAGCGTTGCCGCCATCGGAAGCTGGTTGTCCTCGGCAAACTTCGTCACGACCGACTGAAGGCCGAAACGATGGATCTCGACGCCGGCGATGATGACAGGACGTTCGGCCGCCCGGATCCGTCCCGCCGCCTCCGCGAGGGCGGCCTGAAGGGCGTCAGGATCGGACGCGGGCTTCGACGCGACGCGGACGTGCGGGAAGAGGGGAGCCGAATCGACCCGGTCGCGCGGCAACTCGAGGAAGACCGGCCGCTTGTACCGGGCGCACGCCTCGAGGCAGCGGTCGATCTCGCGAAACGCCGTGAGCGGATCATCGAGGGCCGCGTTGGCGATCGTGATCTTCTCGAACACCTGCTGCTGGGTATTGAAGTCGCGGACGCGGTGATGTAGCAGCGGATCGTTTCGACGCTCGGCGATCCCCGGCGATCCCGTAATGACGACGACCGGAGACTTCTCGGCGAACGCCCCGGCGATCGAGTTGCAGAGGCTCAGCCCCCCGACGCAGTAGGTCACGCAGACCGCTCCCATTCCGTGAACGCGGGCGTAGGCGTCGGCCGCATAGCCGGCGTTGTCCTCCCGAGTGCAGCCGATCACGCGGATCGGGCTGTTCTGGAGCTTCTCATAGAAGCCGAGCACGAAATCGCCCGGGATGCCGAACACGTCGGTGACGCCGTAGTCCTGCAGCCGCTGGATGAGATACTCCCCGATCGTCTGCGACGACCCGTTGGCTTTGCCGTTGCTGTGAGGGCCGACGCCCGGGAGGCGTGAGGCGGGGGCCTTCTGCGACATGATCTTGCGCGGCATGGTTCCGTCCCTGCAGGAAGAGCGAAGCGTCTACAGGAAATTATAGCGCATTCCGAAAGGCCCGGAACACCGGTTCCAAAGTCCCTCGGCACTCCATGCCGTCGAACGGGTACTCTTCCAGGGGAAAACGTCGTTCTCCCGTCGTCGCCACTGGCCGGGAGACGATCTGGCCGCACCCGTCTCCCTTTGCTGTCCCTATGCGACGAGGAATGTCGCGTTACTGGAGGCACCCGCGTGCGGAAAGCGGCCAGACCGCTTCGACCAGGCCGGACCTGAGGGCATAGATCCGGTCATGGAGGACGGTCGTGAACTCGCTGTAGCCGGGGACCACTTCCACCTTGTCGCCGATCCGCAGATTGGCCGCTTCCGGCCCCAGTTCCAGACGCATGTGCTCGGCGGTGAGCATCGTGATCTCGGCGTCCGGAATCGCCGGCCCCCCCGCGACTCTCGCGACCCGGGGGGGATGAACGTCCTGGCTGACCGAGGTCCGGCCGCTGTCGAGGACTGCCCGGTGGAGCCGGCCGCGGTGGACGACCGTCGCCAGGACGAACAGCGCGGACTCGAGGCCGACGGCGCCGCATCGCTCGGTGTAGAACGGGTCGGCGAAAATCCCGTTGCCGCACTTCATCTCGGTCGGCTCCGGGCAGAGGGCGGCAATCTGGTACGAGCCGGTCCCCCCTGCACTGACAATGTCGCAGGTCAGACCATCCTGTCGCATTCGGTCGCGGGCCTCGCCGAGGATCCGCATCGCGCCGCGGATCAGACGCTCCTTCTCGCCCGGGTCCTCCATCGCCAGCAGGTGCCCCTCGTAGCCCATCAGGCCGACGACATCGAGATTCCGGAACTGGCGGATTCCGCGAAGCAGCTGCTGGGTGTCAGGACCAGGGCGGACGCCGACCCGCTGGAATCCGAGATTGATCTCGGCCACCACGCGGCACCGGACTCCCGCCTCTCCGCACGCCTTGTCGAGCTGTTCGGCGTGAACGTAGTGATCGATCGCCACGATCGGATCGGCGATCTTCGTAAGCCTGACAATCCGGCGGAGTTTCGGTGCGCCGACCACAAGATTCGCGATCAGGATGTCGTGGATGCCGCTCCGGGCATAGACCTCTGCCTCCGACGACCTTGCGACGGTCACGCCGATCGCTCCGGCCTCGAGCTCGCGTCGGGCAATGTCCGGGCACTTGTGCCCCCTGGCATGCGGTCGCCAGGCCTTTTCATTCTGCCGGAGAAGGCCCGCAATC
>JAEYWB010000767.1 GCA_023429275.1 Planctomycetota bacterium | reverse complement strand
GGCAAAGAACAAGACGGAGGCCTACCAGGACCTCCTCTGGGCGATCTTCAACACGAAAGAGTTTCTGTTCGTGAGGTAGAGAGGTCGGGCGATTGGATTTCTCCTGACTGCTGTTACGAAGCAGTTTCTGCCACAGAGGACTCAGAGGCTGGTTGGCAGGAACGTCGATCAAGGTTCACAGTTCTCAGGATTCCCTTCCTACCTCTCTCTGTGACCTCTGTGTCCTCTGTGGCAAAAGCATTTCCGAACGAAAGTCGCTTCTCGCCCGACGCGGCGACTCCGACGCTTCTCAGACGACACCCAAGTCGTTGAACTTCCCTCTTTCCGACGGATCGGGATCAGAACAGGGAGTGGGATGTGGCGCCGCGACTTCGGGATGAGATCAGCGACCTGCAGGAACGCCTGCGGGGCGCCGAAGAGCGCGTGCGAGTCACGGAGGTCCGCCTGAAGCGGCAGGGACGGGTGATCGTCTTCTGCCTCGTGGCGATCGTGCTGCTGATGGTGCTCGTCCTGGTCCCCGGACTGGCTGAGATCCTGCGGCTGCTGGTCTTCGGAATCGCCGTCCTGGCGGCCATTCTGATGCTGATCCTGGGGACGATTGCCGCACTCGAATGGATCAACTCGACCGAGGGGCGCCGGAAAGGCCCTCGCTCCTGATACGCCGCAGCAGTCTGGGCTGTTTCGTCTGCGTGCGAAGGGGCGGCGGCGAAGGCTCGGTGATCCCGCCAGCACGCGGGGAGCTCGGAGTTCCCTTTCGCGTTATGGAGAAGCGTCCTTCCGCGGAGCGAAAGGCGACACGGCTAGTGCTTTGTCACACGAAGGATTCTGGGTTGCGTCCATTAGCCGGCGGGCGCTAGCCCCCGGTTCGAACCGGACGCTAGCGCGTTCCGGCTATTCTAACGAACCCCAAATCCTAGCTGTGCCAAAACACTAGGCCGCGCGGGCCGCTGTGCGGATGAGCCGTGGAATCGGCACCTGCAGGCCGATCACCTGGCCGTGGCGTTCCTTGAGCGTCCGGAAGTCGTCCTTCAGGAAGCGGAGGAGTTTCGCAGGCGGCTTCATTGCGACGTACTGCTTCGCGAACTCTGCCATCCAGCGGTCATATTCCTTCTGACTGTTCGAATGGGCGTGGCACCGGCCCTGGAAGCGGCGGATATCCCCGTTGAACCTGGGGCTGATGTGGTAGAGCTCGTGGAGGATCGTGATCAGCTTCTCTTCGAAGCAGAGGTCGAGGAACCGCGGAAGGTAGAACGTCAGCAGGTAGAGCATCTCCCGCTGGGCGAGAAAGACCCGCTGGAGCGTCCAGGTCTCGCCGTTGCGGTTCGAGAACAGCCCACCATGCTCGAAGCGGAGCGGCGTCAGCTTGGCCTGGATGCCGTGCGTCGCGCGGCTGCGCGTCTGGGCGAAGCAGATCGCCACCCGGTCGAGGTCGATATGCCCAAAGGCGTCGAGCCGCTCGCACATGTCGCGGCAGACCGTTCCCACGGCGGCCGTGAAGTCGAACGGTTTGCGAGGGGACGAGGGTTTGACGGACTCGGGAGGCATGACAGCAAAGCGGCAACGGTCGGAATGAGCGAGGAGGGAATCAGGCAGCGCGGCGGCCCTGCGCAGGGGACGCCGGAGCGGAACGGCCGCCGGGAGCCGATCGCCGGAGCTTGGCGAACAGGTCCGCCCGGCCCGCACTGCTGAGCAGCTGCCTCAGCCACCCCGGCAGCTTGCGGGACTCATACCGTCCCTTGTGATGGTGCTCGATCCGGTAGACGTGCGGGATATCGATCGGCACGCCATGCGTCCCGAGGAGCCATCGGAAGGCGCGGTCTTCGTAGGTGTTCGTGAACCCGTTCTGCGGCGTCTGGTAGAACCGCAGGCTCTCGCAGTAGCCGACCGCCCGGGCGACATCGCCGTGAACGATCTGCAGGCCGCCGACCGCCTTCTGGTGGACGACCGGATGGAAGAGCGAGCGATCGATCGCCACGAGCCGCGGATCGGCCGGCCCGTCGACGGTCACCTCCGACGGGCTGCTGATCCGCTGGCTGCACTGCGCGACACGGGGGAAGACGAGATAGTCCCGCCGCCCCTGGAGTGCCGAGCCGAGCGCATCGAGGGAGCCGTCGCAGAACATCTGGTCGCAATCGGTGAAGAAGATCCAGTCGGCGGCGGTCGCCTTCGCCCGCAGGTTCCGTCCGATCGCCCGGCGGAAGAGCTGTGACTTGTCGACCGGAACCCAGTTCCAGACGACGTTGGGGATCGTCATCCGGCTGTAATCGGCCAGCAGCTCGACGGTTCCCGCGTCTTCCGGCGAGTGAATCACCGTCATGACGACGCGGTGCTCCCGCGGCGGATGCAGGGCGAGGCTGCTGAGCTGGAATTTCAGCCAGTGAGAATAGTTCCAGCAGTGGCTGACGATCTCGATCGTGAGCGGTCCGGTCCGGGCCGGCAGGTCTTCGGCGCGGGGGAGACGGCGTTCGAACAGCTCGCGCGGCAGGTAGCCCTTCGCCGCAATGCGGTAGAACCAGTTCGTCAGGAAGTCTTTCATGGCCTGCCTCCCCTGCTGTCCTGCTCGGACGCCATTTCAAGTTGATCTTTAGCCACAGAGGGCACAGAGGACTCAGAGAGCAACTTGAGGTGGATTGCGTCGAGAGAACAGTTCTTGAAAACAGATGCTCTCTGTCTGCCGGCTCTCTGTGTTCTCTGTGACCTCTGTGGCTGAAATCTCTGACTTCTTGAAATGCCTACGCCTCGATTCGCTCACTTGTGCAGGACGGCGACGTCCCGATCGAATTCCCACTTCTTGAATCCCGAGTGGAGCGGCTCCCCGCAGTAGATCTCGTCCGGTCGGTAGAGCTCGTACGCCGCCTTGTTGACTGCCGACATGTCGGTGCCGACGAACTCACCGTGTGTCTCGATCTCGTGCGTCAGGTGGTCGAGGAACCGGATCACCTCGTCGCGCCGTCCGCCATGGATTCCCGGGTTGAGGATCGGGTTCCACGGGTAGAGGATGCGGCGGTACTGCCGGAGCATCTCCCGCCGCATGAACGCCTTCAGCAGGATCCGCCGCGGCTCGCGGTTGAAGAACATGGCGTGCCGGCCTGCGTCCTGTTCCATGAGGAGAAACGGGTCGCGCTTGAACGCAACGTCCCGGCCGTCGGTGATGAGGACCAGGGGATCGGTGATCGTCCGCAGGAAGTCGCGGACGGCGAAGTGCCGCTCGAAAAAGATGTGCCGCGTCCCGAGCGTCACCGGGACGCAGTCGACGGCGTCGGTCGTGAGCTCGCGGAGTTCGTCATCCGGCACACCCGCGCAGAGGACCGTTCCGCGAAGGCCGACGCGGTGGACCGTCTCCCACCAGGGGCGGATGTAGTCCCGCATCCGGAACCGGCTGCCGGGGGACTTGAAGGCCACCGTGATGACGCGGCCCCGCTGCCGGTCGGTCGGGGTCGTCGCGACCTCGGCGAGCCGCTCGAGCTGCTGTTCCTTCCACTCCTGCTTCCGCGCACGGTACTGCCGGAGGAACCCGATCAGGCGGCCGAGCGTCGATGTGGTGGTCAATGAGGACATCAGGTGGATAAGGGGTGAAGGGAAGACTGTTTAGCCG
>JAEYWB010000700.1 GCA_023429275.1 Planctomycetota bacterium | reverse complement strand
GACTGTAACCTCGACGCTCCAACATACGTTCACATCCGCGGAGACGACCGTAACCCCGAGACATCGAACCCGCTCGGCCCCGGCGTCCCGGCGATCCTCCAGCAGGTCGCGATGACGATCGAACCGGTCACGCTCCCTCCGACCGCCTCCCGGCCCGGCCTGCGACCATTCGTCGTCGCGGAGCACACCCAGGCGGCTCAGCGGCGGATTGATGCCGCGAAAGCGGAGCTCGCCGCCGCGAAGGAGCGGCTGGCGGCAGCGGAAGCGGCGGCAATCCTGGCAGCCCAGGCCAAGGAGGCGTCACCACCGAGCCCGGACGCGGCAGCAGGGACCGACGCCGTCCTGACCGATGACTTCACCGCTGAGAGGCCAGCCAACTGGAAGCCGCTCACGGGTGTCTGGACGCATCGCGATCGAAAGCTCGTTCAGTCTCAATCGGGAATTAGGGCCGCACTTCGGGCCCTCGCTCCGCCGCCGAGGGACTTTGAGGCGAGGCTGCGGTACACCCCGACCGGAGGAGAGATGTGGAAGTCGATCGGGATCGCGTTCGACGTCACCAGCGGGGCGGAAGCGGGAAAGAACACGAATGAAGTCCTGGCTTACGTCAGCGCCTACGCTGGCGGACCAAAGGCCCAGGTGACTTATCTCAGCGGCGGCCAGCATGCCTATCCGGCCGAGGCGGCCCGCGGCGTCCCGGTGGAACTCAACCGGCCCCATGAGATTGTGCTGCGCGTCCGCGATCGACTGATCAACTTTCAACTCGACGATCAGCCGCCAGTCGCATACCACCTCCCGATCGAGCGGAAACGGGGCTCCGTCGAGCTCATCGCATTCGACGCCACCGCAGAGTTCCACGCGTTCGACCTTCGGCCGCTCTCTTCAGGGGTCGTCCTGGTGGAACCGAGCGCCGGATCGGGAAACAAGCCTGCGCCTCCCGCCGGACCGGCCGCTGTCGAGCTGGCGAAACTCCACCTGGCGGTCGCGGTCGCCGTGCTCCACGAGGCCGAGGCGGATCTCGCCTCCGTGTCGGCCCGGGCCGCTGCCGACCGGGCACGGTTCCTCGACCAACTGACCGCGGAAGCTTCAGCCCCGCTCGTCAGGCAGGCCGCCCAGGCCGAGCGGGAAGCGACCGCCGCCCGCGCCGAAGAGAGCCTCGCACAGGCGGACCTTGCGGTTCAACAGGCGGCGGAGGCCAAACGGGCCGAGGCAGAGAAGAAGCGGCAGGCCGCCCGCGAGTCCCTCGAGAAGGCCAGGGGAGCGCTCGCCTCGCCGGGTGAGACCTACACCTCTCTCGCCGGGGCCTACAAGACGCTCGAATCGAACGTCGAAGACGAAGCCTCCCGCTCGAAGCCGTTCCCCCTGACGAGCACCGGCCGAAGGTCCGGCTTCGCAAAGTGGCTCACCGACCGTCAGAACCCGCTCGCTGCCCGGGTCGCCGTGAACCACATCTGGTCGCGGCATTTCGGCCGCCCGCTCGTCCCGACGGTCTTCGACTTCGGACGCAAGGGGGCTCCGCCGACGCACCCGGAACTGCTCGACTGGCTCGCGGTCGAGTTCATGGAGAGTGGCTGGAGCATGAAGCACCTGCACCGGCTCATGCTCACGTCACAGGCCTACCGGCGTTCGTCCTCGAGCGCCCGGGCCGATGCCGCCACCCTCACGGCCGACCCCGAAAACCGCTGGTACTGGCGGGCCAACCCCGTCCGGATGGAAGCCCAGGTCGTCCGGGACAGCCTGCTCCATCTCGCCGGCGAGCTTGACCCGACGATGGCGGGGCCGCCGATCCCGGTGAGCAACGACGTCGCACGGCGGCGGAGTCTCTACTTCGTCCACTCGCACAACGACCATCAGCCGTTCCTGTCGACGTTCGACGATGCGAGTGTCCTCGACTGTTATCGCCGGGCGGAGAGCATCGTGCCGCAGCAGGCGCTCGCGCTCGAAAACAGTCCGCTCGCCGCCCGGATCGCGGAACAGCTCGCCGCACGTCTGACGCGCGAGGCGCCGGACGACGACGAATTCGTCCGCCGCGCGTTCGTGCTGGTCCTCGGGACCGAGCCGACCGCGGACGAGCGACAGGCGGTCTCGGACACCCTCCCGCGGCTGGTCGAGCTTGCCCAGCGGCAGAAGCGTGCCGATCCGCGGCAGCAGGCGCGAGTCCGGCTTGTCCAGGCGCTCCTCAACCACAACGACTTCGTCACCATCCGCTGACGAACTTCCCCAAGGGACTTCCCCCGATGAGCGACCTCCTGAGCTCCTGGCCCCATGGCGGCGTCCATCGTCGTGCATTCCTTGCCGATTGCGGCATGGGCTTCACCGGGCTGGCCCTCGGTGCCCTCCTGGCCAGGGACGGCGTGGCCCGGGCGAATGACGTCTCCCCCTGGGCGCCACCGACTGGCGCGGCGCACTCCACCCCGCGAGCGAAGAGTGTCGTCTGGCTGTTCATGAACGGCGGCGTCTCCCACATGGAGTCGTTCGACCCCAAACCCGCCCTGACGACCTATGGCGGCAAGACGATCAAGGAGACTCCGTTTGCCGATTCGCAGAGTCCCGAGAAGCTGAAGCTCGCCCGTGTCACCGTCATCAACGACGCGAACGGCCAGCAGCGGAACAAGCTCTATCCCCTGCAGGTCAGCTCCCGGAAGTATGGAGAGGCTGGCATCGAGCTGAGCGACTGGGTTCCCCACATGGGGAGCTGCGTCGATGACCTCGCGATCGTCCGTTCGATGTGGACGACCGACGACAACCACGGCGCCCAGACGCAGTTCCACTCCGGCCGGCACATGCTCGACGGGGAGTTCCCGACGCTCGGCGCGTGGGTCCATTACGGCCTCGGCTCGCTCAACGACAACCTGCCGCAGTTCCTCAGCATCGGCAACCGCGAATACTGGAACGCGAAGGACGGCCACTACCTCGGCCCCGCGCACGACGCCGTCCCGGTCCGGGTCGATCCGAAGAACCCGCTCGACTACGGCCGGTCCGCCGCGGGACTGTCCGAAGAGGAGCAGCAGCTCGGTTTCGACCTCGTCGGCCGGCTCAACCAGCTGCGGTCGGTCGAGTATCCCGACGACCCGGCCCTCGCCGCCCGGATCAAGGCGTACGAGCTCGCCTTCCGGATGCAGACGTCGATTCCCGAATCGCTCGACTTCGCGAGTGAGACCGAGTCGACGCAGCAGATGTACGGCCTCGACGATCCGGCCACCCGGGACTTCGGGATGCAGATGCTCGCGACGCGGCGGTTCATCGAGCGCGGCGTCCGGTTCATCCAGGTGCAGCATGGAGCGGGCGGAGCGGGGGCCTGGGA
>JAEYWB010000617.1 GCA_023429275.1 Planctomycetota bacterium | reverse complement strand
GCTGGAGACCCATGATCGTCATCGAGTCGGTGATCTCCCCCGCCTTGATGCGCTGGAGAACGGTCGAAAGGTCGACCCAGGCAAGGGAAAGGTCCTCCGTCCCCTCCGGGCTTGCCGGGCCGGGTGTGATCCCTTCCGCCAGGTAGCAATACGCATCCTCATCGCCGACCGAGTTCGAGAGGTGCGACCGGATCAGCAGCCGCATCGAGCGGGCGGTGTAGCCCGTCTCCTCCTGGAGCTCGCGGTGGGCCGTCTGGACGGGGTCTTCCCCTTCCGGGCAGCCTCCGGACGGAATCTCCCAGGAGTACCGGTCGAGCGGGTAACGGTACTGCCCGACGAGCAGAACCCGGTCGTCCTGGTCGATCACGACGACACTCACCCCGAGGTTGCGGTAATGGACGACGCCGTAGATCCCCGGCTCCCCGTCCGGCCTGATGACGTCGTCGTGAAGGACGCGGATCCACGGGTTTTCATAGACGACCGCCCGCCGGACGCGGCGCCACGGATTGATGCTTTCGTCCGGCCCGGACTCCGGGCGGCTTGGATCGGTCGGCACTCTCGATTTCCTCGCAGGTCGGTGACACGGGATCATAGGCGCTTGTCGCGGCACAAAGTCACCCGGTCCGTCGATTTCGCGGGATCCGCCAGGGCCGTTCGCACATCCTGGCGGGGTGAGACCACCTCCCTCGGTTCCGGCCCGGGAGAAACGACGAAGTACGCCCCCGGTCCCTAGCTGTCCGAGGCATTTTCCGCGAGGAATGCGTCCGGCGATGAAGCCCGCGATGCGGGGCCGCCTTTGAGCCCTCCGCGAACCCGAACGAATGAGTCTGGACAAAGCCACCAGCGACAAGATCGACCGCCTGTGCGAGGACGGCGACGTTCTCGCGGCCGAGGAAGACTTTCGCGGGGCCCTCAAGAAGTATCAGGCGGCCTGGGGTCTGCTCCCGGAACCGAAGGACCAGTGGGAGGCATCGACCTGGATCCTGACGGCCCTTGGGGACACGCACTTTCTCTTCAAGGAGTATCAGAGTGCCCTCTCGGCATTGACCCGCGCGGTCCGGTGTCCCGATGGCCTCGGGAATCCGTTCATCCACCTCCGGCTCGGGCAGTGCCAGCTGGAGACGGGGAATACCGACGCCGCGAAGGATGAGCTCACGCGAGCCTACATGGGAGCGGGACGGGAGATCTTCGACGAGGAGGACCCGAAGTACTTCCGGCTGATCGAGTCGGCCTTGTCGCCGCCGTCAGGCAAGTCGTCGCCTTGACGTCCGGGATCGCGTCGGCGTCCCGCTACTTCGTCTTCGCTTCAATCTTCACCTCGACCGTCTCGCCTCCCTTGAGGTCGACGGTCACCGTCGCCGATTCTTCGCGCTCGCTGCCCGGGTTCGGACGCCCCTTGAGGTGGTACTTGCCCGGCGGGACCTCCTTGAACTCGATCTGCGACAGCTCGTTGATGTTCCCCGAGCCTCCCCAGGAGCCGACCTTGTTGCCTCCTTCAGGAGTGATCTCGACCAGGTAGCCCGGCGGACCTTTCACACCGCCGAAGTCGACCGTGACCTTGATGAGTGATGACCTGATCATTGTCAGGTTCACGTCATCCGACGGAATCCCGATCTTCAGCCCCAGGCCGGGGCGGCAGTACCCCTTCTTGTAGACCCAGACGGAAGCGTTCCCCTGCGGAACGCGGTCGGTCCGAAAGCGTCCGTCGGCGTCGGTCTTGAGTTCTGTTTCCGCATCGAAACCGGAGTAGGACTCTTCCGCTCCTTCGGCCCCCTTCACCGCGAAATCGCTGATCCGGACCGTGACCTCTTCGAGGGGTTGGCCCTCGGCGTCGACGACCCGTCCCGCGACGGAGCCGCTGCGGGCGAGGGAGGTATCGTAGGCCTGCCAGTGCGGCTCGCCGTCCGGCCGGAGGTGCCCCGCCACCCGCGGTGCGTACCCCTCCGCCTCGACGACCAGCCGGAACCAGCCCGCCGGAATCTTCCGGAAAACCCAGTGCCCCTTCTCGTCGGCGGTCTTCGTCTCGACGGGCTCATAGTGGTATCCCCCGATCGGCTGCGGCTCGATCCGCTCGAGTCGGACGCTCGCGGCGATCGGCTTCTGGTCCATAGCGCTCACGACCGTCCCTTCGGCCACCGTCCCATCGCTCACCTTGAAGCCGTGGGCCTCGAGCCGCTGGTCATCGACTTCGATCCCCTTGGGGACTTCGACGTCCGCCCAGATGATCCGCCCCCCGACGTAGACGTCGAGCTGCGGAACCGGCCCGGTATCCCCCTTCTTCCCGTTCTGGCGAAACCGGGCCGGCATCTCCTGGAGACGCTGGAAGTTCTCCGGCACCCAGATGACGAAAGCCCAGTCGATGACCGCGGCTGCCTTCTTCTCGGGATCCGAGTTCGTATTCAGCCAGAAGCTTGCTCCCTCGCCGTCGTGAATGATCAGCCTCTTCTTCTCCGACTTGATGGTCGCGAAGTCCTCGAGGGCCTTCTGGAACGCTGCGGTATTGCCGCGGCATTCGGCGTGGTACTGCCCGCCGCCGAAGGGAGGCCCCTCCCACCAGGCAATCCGGTTGGGGGAATTGAAGACGGCAGCGGCCCCCTTCGGCCAGCCGGGATCCGTAATCGGCGTGTTCCCCTCGCCCCCCGTGATCAGTGCGAACGCCGGGAGGGGCCAGCCCACCGTGAGGAGGAACGTAACGGCCACGACGCCGGTAAGTCCGCTGCGTCGCGAAATCCCACACACCTCGGTCTTGATGGATCGCAGCATCGCATTCTCACTCCAGGGCCAGAGGACAGGGCCGAATCGAACGGGGCCGCCATCGTGACGCGGCAGGTCTTTGTGGAGACGCTCGGCGATGAGGAGAGGTTAGAGGATTCCCGCCAGCGGGGGCGAATTGCGAACGGACTGAGCATGCCTGCCACTTGTCCTCGCGACCTGCTGGTCACAAGGCGTGCGCCATCCTGTCACAATTTCCACGAAAATGAATTCCATTATACAGAACAGAATTGACAGTATCCCAGCCGTTCTTACAGTGATGCCTTGAGTTGCGTCTGACGCGACTT
>JAEYWB010000492.1 GCA_023429275.1 Planctomycetota bacterium | reverse complement strand
GCCTACAAGGCCGGGCTACGGAGCGACGGTCGGCCGGTGTCGAGAACTCGTTCGGCAACTGTTCGTGGACGGATCGTTGAATCTGCGGCTCAACGTCGTGATTTGGGAGGCGTCCGCAACGGCTTCTGCTGTGCACCAGTCCCGAACATCGCTGAACCGCTGTCACACCGATTCTCCACATCGATTTCTTCGGCCAGAAATTCCATAACACCAGTTGATCGCATGACTTGCGCCACAGTGCGACCGCGAAACATCACTCATTCCGGGGCGACTATAGGGATAGTGATAAAAATCTAAGAAGGGGAAGAGGAGGACGGGAATCCGCGACAGCTCAGAGTCGAATGACTCCAACGACCACCTTGTGGAACATCTTCCCGAACGGACCGACGAGGTTGACGCTGAAGAGGGACTCGTCGCCGAAGGAGGCGCTGCTGACCAGCGGTTCCGCGCCGACCGGCGGGACCTGGGAATTCTCCTGCAGGACGCGGCGATCGACGATCGGCAGTTCGTACTCCGTGCCGTGGTAGTGGAACCGGACCCGGCGGCGGACTTCGACCGCTCCCGGTTCGCTCCCCGGTTCCGACCAGATCCGGAGCTCAGGGTTCTTCGGGCGGATCAGGAGGAGCGTCTGGAGGTGCTCCATCTTCGCGACATCGGGCGAGCTGACCTGGTTGGGGTTGCGGCGGCGGGCATGCCAGAGAGTCGCGGGGGTCTGTTCGAGCATCCCCAGGTAGGCGGGGGAGAGCCGGCCGGGGTGATGCCAGGGGAACTCCGTGGCGACGACGCGGTCCTCGGGCTGGAGCGGATTGCGGTGCAGGTATTCGAGCGGGACATCGACGATGTCGCACAGCTGCGGGAGGGACCCGTCTTCGAGGCGGACGTCGCTCTGCAGGAGCGATCCCCCGCGGGGGCTGACGAGTCGCACCCAGGGACCGACGCTGCGGAGGGCGGCTCCTTCCCACTGGATCTCGCGGCCGGCGAGGCACTGGTAGCCGGACTGCTGGGAGGAATTGGCGAGCAGGACGATCCGCTTCGTGACCGGGGCAAAGAGTCGGCCGGTCGTCGTGAGGGCGGTCATGAACGAGGAGCTTTTCGTGAGTCCTCCAGAACGTCAAGCAAGTAGCCATCTTGCTCCGCAAGATGAGCGAGCTACTCTCGACGACCGATCGGGAGACCGCTTTCTCAGGAAGGGCCGCCGGTTTTCCCTTCGCTCATCTCGCGGAGCGAGATGGCTACTATCGAGCGGGACCCTTTTCAGCGGCAAGAGTTACGGTCGCCAGGCAATCTGTTGACACCGCCCGGCCGGTTGTGGTTTACTCCCCTCCCTTGGCGAACCGGCAGTCGTGTGCGGCGGTCTCTCCAGGAACGCCACCGTAGCTCAGCTGGTAGAGCAATGCTTTCGTAAAGCATAGGTCGTCGGTTCAAATCCGACTGGTGGCTCTTTTTTGACGACCAGCAGATCTCGATGGTTTGCTGGTTTTGTCGTTTCTGACGTCAACGGGGCGTTTCTCAAGCGTCTCTCGATTCGGGGATCAGCTGGACGGCCATGTCCGGCATCCCCTCGAGACGTTGCCAGATCTTCTCGGCCCGTTCCTGACCTCGCACGGACAAAGCCGGATCGACCGACTCCTCCGTCAGGATGCTCCCGGCCAGCAGTGTCAGATCACTCGGTGGAGCAGGATCGGTCGACATGGAACCTGGCTGTCAGAGGTCCTCAAGCAGGATCACCCTCGGAAAAACCCTGGCGAGTCGTGCATCCGCTGTGAGGAGATCGCAGTCTTCTTGTTCTGCCAGGGCCCGGTACAGGCAGTCATACACGCCGATTCGGAACTGCGAGGAAAGCTCGATGGCCCGAGGAAGCAACTGAAGCGAGGGATAAAGAATAGGCGCCGTCGAGAGAACGTTGCCGACGAGAAGGGCCGGTTGAGAGGCCAATCCACGTCGTTCCGCCCGCGTCACCGCATGAGCGACTTCGACAGGAAAAACATCCGGAGCCATCAACTCGTGGAGTTGTTGACGGAATTCACCGCGAAACTGGTTGGCCTTCGGACTATCGTCCTCCCGCAAGACCCATTTGAGCGCGATGCACGAGTCGAGGACTACTCGCACGTCTCCTCCCGGGATTCACGGATCAGCTGCACCGCAAGTCCCGATGTCTCTTTCATCGACTGGATGATCTTGGCCCACTGCTCCTGAACACGCCAGGCGTCGACGGGATCAACCGGCCGGTTGGCGGCGACGCTCGCGCAGATTGACGCTAAGTCTTCTTGAGCGGTGGGGAGGGCCTTGGTTTCCATAAGGGTATTTTCCTAAGAGATCAGTCATGGTCAATAGGAGGTGGGGAAGGGAGGTTGTCCACTGACCGTTCCGCGTTCTCGAAGGTCTCGCCTGTTACGATGGCAATGTGCCTTCCAAAGTCCTATTCGCGGTGTTTCTTGTCCTGGCCGGTTGGTCGGGAATGCAGCTGGTTCATGAACTCGGTCACGCCGTCGCCGCCTGGGCGACCGGCGGGCGGGTCGAGCGGGTCGTTCTGCTGCCGTGGTCGATCTCGCGGACGGACGTTGCTCCCAATCCTCAGCCCCTGGTCGTTGTCTGGGGAGGGCCGGTCATCGGCGTCGTGATCCCGGTGCTCGTCTGGGGAATCCTGTCGTGGCGGCGGTCGGCCGTGTCTCCGGCGATGCGGTTCTTTGCGGGATTCTGCCTCGTTGCGAACGGGCTTTACC
>JAEYWB010000374.1 GCA_023429275.1 Planctomycetota bacterium | reverse complement strand
CCGCAAGGCTGACCGCCACAGAGCACACCGCCGGCGCCACGGCCAGCATCCCGATCAGCACTTTCCGCCAAACCATTGTTGAACCTGTCGTAACCATGCCGCCGCCTGGACGGCGGCCGCTTGAAGGACGGGAGTCCACGAGTTGCCAAGCCACCATTCTTGAGGAACCACCAGGGGTTCGCAACCGCGCGGGCGGCCGCGACGGAGATTGGGCCAAACATCGGAATGCAGCAATCTGTGTCGCAACGACCGGTCAGGCCAGGGAGCCGACTTTCCAGGGGAGGGTCTTCGGTGCAGCATCGAATGCCGCACGTGCGGCAATTCCCGGAACTCAGCCGGCCGGCGCGGCGTCCAATCGGGGAGACCGGATGACGAGGCTGACATGACAGGTTCTTCCGCCGCCGAGGTTCTGCGTTCCATCCGGATCGCCTCGCCCTGTCAGGCAGACTGGGAAGAGATGGCCCGGGTCCCCGACGGCGCGGGACCGAAGGACGCCGTCCGGTTCTGCGGGATGTGCCGGAAGCACGTCTACGACCTGAGCGCGATGACGGCGGACGAAGCGGTCGCGACCATCCGGCGGCAGGAAGGGGGACTCTGCGTCCGGCTGTTTCGGCGCTCCGATGGAACGGTGATCCATCGGGACTGTCCGCAAGGAGCCGTGCGGCTCGCCAGACAGGCGTTCCGTGCCGGAGCGATGCTGCTGGTTCTCGCCGGAGTCGGCGTCGCGAGCTGGTTCGTTCCGCATCTCGTCCTGCGGGAGCCGCCGGTCCGGGCAAGGATCCAGAGCGGGTGGCAGTCGCTGCTGGGCGAGATCCGCGCGATCATCGGCACATTGCGTCCGATGCCCCCGGTGATGGGAGGGTGCCCACCTCCTCCTCCGAGTCTCCCCACGGCGCCGGCCGGCCCCGCCGCCACGAAGACGGAAGGGGGGTAAACGCCGCCCCGGCAGATGTCGCCTCACGGCTTCCGCAGTCTCTGCCACAAGAGGAAGTCGCCCATCGAAGGTGGGCCCGGGCGCGACGTCGCCGCATCATGTCACAGCTCCGTCGACCGGCCGCTCTCGCCTGTCGCCCGAACCTTCGGGCGCTCTCAATTGGGAAGCCGCCCCGCCGTCACAGCGCCCGAATCCCGGTCCGTCCGCGGACGGCCAACCCGATCCCGGGATCGGCCGTGGTAAAAGGGTCCTTGCCAGCGTGAAGTTTCTACCAGATAATCCTGGGGAGAAGGGGCGGGTGTCGTCCGCCGGAGTGAAAACATGTGGGTTGTCGCTGCGGTTCGGGGAGCGAAGTCGCAGCATTTGCTGCTCAAGGCAGTCCCGTGGCTGATTGGCGTGCTGTTTGCATTGGTGGTGCTCGGCTGGCTGATCCTCAAGCTTCGTGAGTGGTTCAACGAAGATGACGGTCCTGCTGCTGATCCGGAAATGATGTTGACGCAGTTCCGTGAAATGCAGGGGGAGGGTGACCTCTCCGACGAGGAATACCGATTGATCAAGCGGAAACTCGTCGGAGGGAGGGCGTCAAACAAGACGTCCCAACCACCGCCGCCGCAAGCCTCAGAACCCGTGAAGCCGGTTTCGTCGGAAGAGTCCGATGAGTGACCGGCTGAGCGATCCAGCCGCCTGCGTGTGCGGTTCCGGCCGACTGATCGGTTCAGACCGATTTATCCCGGCCCGGCAATCGTTACAGCGGGCAGTTCAGGAATGAATCGAGGACGATTCAGGTAACTCCAATCCGCAGGCCGAATCAGGGAGGCGGCCACGGACCGGGAAGATCGTTTCCGAGCGATCGACACCTCTGAAGGAACTGGCATGACCTCCGGCAAAGACTTCACCCCCGGCAAGAAAAACGCGACGGGGAAGAAGAACGCCAATTGTTCGTTTTGTGGCAAAAGCTACCGAGACGTCGGCCCCCTGGTCGAAGGCCCCGGAGATGTTTACATCTGCGGTGAGTGCATCGATCTGTGCCAGTCGATTCTCGACCAGGAACGGCGTCGGCGCGGAGAGCCCAAGAAGCTCTTCAACAAGATCCCGTCTCCGCGGGAAATTGTCGCTCACCTCGACAAGTACGTCATCGGGCAGGGCCGCACCAAGCGGGCTCTCGCGGTGGCAGTGCACAACCACTACAAGCGGCTGGTGCACACCGAGGAGCGCGACGGTGACGTGGAGATCGAGAAATCGAACATCCTGCTGATCGGGCCGACCGGCTCCGGCAAGACGCTCATGGCGAAGACCCTCGCCAAGCTCCTGCAGGTGCCGTTCGCCATCGGCGACGCCACGACCCTCACCGAAGCGGGGTACGTCGGTGAAGACGTCGAGAACCTGATTCTCAAGCTGCTGCACGCCGCCGATTTCGATATCGATACGGCGCAGCGGGGAATCATCTTCATCGACGAAATCGACAAGATCGGGCGGACGAACAACAACGTCTCGATCACCCGCGACGTCTCGGGCGAAGGGGTTCAGCAGTCCCTGCTCAAGATGCTCGAAGGGACGGTTTCGAACGTTCCTCCGCAGGGGGGCCGCAAGCACCCCGAGCAGCAGTACATCCAGGTCGACACGACGAACATCCTGTTCATCTGCGGCGGGACGTTCGTGGGCCTGGAAGAGATCATCAGCAAGCGGCTCGGCCGCAAGATGATCGGCTTCGGCCAGGATGTCGTCAGCGAATCCGAGCGGATCAACGACGTTCTCGAGAACGTCTCTGTCGAAGACGTGCTGGAATTCGGGATGATCCCCGAGCTCCTCGGACGCCTGCCGGTCCTCAGCACGCTCACGAAGCTCACGGAATCGGACCTGGTCCGCGTTCTCACCGAGCCGAAGAACGCGATCGTCAAGCAATACCAGCGGCTGTTCGAAATGGAGAACTCGACCGTCGAGTTCACCGACGGAGCCCTGCGGGAGATCGCGAAGATCGCCCGGGGCAAGAACACCGGTGCCCGCGGCCTGCGGTCGGTGGTCGAGTCGGTCATGTTCGACCTGATGTACGAACTGCCGGACCGCGAACCGGGCCAGCAGTACGTCATCACTCCGGAAATCGTCCGGGGCGAAAAGCGCCTCCTGACGCCCGACTCCGCCGCCGCCTAAAGGATTTCGCTCAACTAGATCGCATCAAACACCGTCCGGGCTCGAAAGGGCCCAGACGGTTTTTCTTTTGTTGCGGGAGAAGCGCTCGGCGTCACCCACCGTAGGCTGGGTCTCGACCCACCCAACGAGCTGTATCTTATAAACAACAACG
>JAEYWB010000344.1 GCA_023429275.1 Planctomycetota bacterium | reverse complement strand
CATCTACGAAGCTCACGTCAAGGGCTTCAGCAAGCTCAACGCCAACGACCCCGAGGAGCTCCGCGGGACGAATGCCGGCTTCGCGTCGGAATCGGCGATCCAATACCTCAAGGCCCTCGGCGTCACCGCGATCGAGTTCCTGCCGGTCTTCCACCGGCTCGATGATCGGCATCTCGTCGACGCCGGCCGGACGAACTACTGGGGTTACAACACCCTCGCCTTCTTCGCCCCCGATACGCGGTACAGCTCGAGCGGGACCTCCGACGAGACGATCCGCGAGTTCAAGTCGATGGTCCGGACGCTCCACTCCGCCGGCTTCGAGGTGATCCTCGATGTCTTCTACAACCACACCTGCGAGGGGAACCAGATGGGGCCGACCCTCTCCTGGCGGGGGATCGACAACGCCTCATACTACCGCGTCGCTCCCGACCCGCGGTACTACATGGACTTCACCGGCTGCGGCAACACGTTCCTCATGCGGCAGCCGCGCGTCCTGCAGTTCATCATGGACAGCCTCCGTTACTGGGTGACGGAGATGCATGTCGACGGGTTCCGCTTCGACCTCGCAAGCACGCTGGCCCGCGAGCTCTACGAAGTCGACCGCCTGGGAGCGTTCTTCGACATCATCGAACAGGACCCGATTCTGTCGCAGGTGAAACTGATCGCCGAGCCGTGGGACCTCGGCGACGGTGGCTACCAGGTCGGCAACTTTCCGTCCCTCTGGTCGGAATGGAACGGCAAGTATCGCGACACCGTCCGCAAGTTCTGGAAAGGGGAAGGGGAAACCGTCCGGGAGTTCGCAACGCGGCTCTGCGGATCAAGCGACCTCTACCAGTGGAACAGCCGCCGGCCCTACTCGAGCATCAACTTCATCACCTGCCATGACGGGTTCACGCTGCACGACCTCGTGAGCTACAACGGCAAGCACAACGAGGCGAACGGCGAAGACAATCGCGACGGCTCCGACGACAACATGAGCTGGAACTGCGGAGCCGAAGGGCCGACGGACGACCCGGGAATCATCGCTCTCCGCGAGCGGCAGAAGCGGAACATGCTGGCGACACTCCTCCTCTCGCAGGGGGTACCGATGCTCCTGGCCGGTGATGAGATCGGCCACACCCAGAACGGGAACATCAACGCTTACTGCCATGACTCCGAACTCACCTGGCTCAACTGGGACCTGAATGACTCCCGGAAGGAGCTGCTCGCCTTCACGCAGAGCGTGATCGCCCTGCGGAAGCTGAACCCCGTTTTCGAGCGTCAGAAGTTCTTCCAGGGTCGGTCGATCCGCGGCGAGGAGGAGCAGCGCGATATCGCGTGGTATTCGCCCGACGGCAAGTACATGGACGACGAGGCCTGGAACGCCGGATTCGTGCAGTGCCTGGGGCTGTATCTCGACGGCAACATGATCGGCGAGATCGATGCGCGCGGAGAGCCGATCAAGGGAGAAAGCGTGCTCCTGCTGATGAACGCCTATTACAACGACATCGACTTCTGCCTCCCCGCTCCCGTCGAGAACACGTTCTGGAAGACGCTTCTCGACACGAACAAGCTCCCCGAGGAGGAAGCTCCGATGCCGGCCTCTTCGATCTACAAGCTGGGGGGCCGATCGCTCGCGGTCCTGCGACTGGTGTCGCCGATTCAGCCCGAGGAAAAGCGGGAATCGACGAGCTACGTCGCCTCCGAAGTTTCCGAAATGGTCCCGGTGCTGCAGGCCGATGTTCCCCCCGCCGACTCCAAGGGGGGAAGCACGCTCAACCGGCCGTAGCGGTCTGGACCCGACTTGCCCGCATCATCCCTCCCGGCAGGGATGTTCGCCGCATCGGACGTCTGGCTCGTCTCCCATCCCCGGTGCAGACCGGCTCGCGATTCTCAGCGAATTTCCGTCCCAAACGGTCTTCCATTGTTCCCGCATGACGCGCAATACCGTCTTTGCGGCAGTTCGCGAATCACGAACATTGATGCCCGTCCGCATTCCAAGCCGATGGTCGCTCGATGGTGACCTGGGCCGCCCGGTGGATTTCATTATCGATTGCGTCTCTTTTCGACGTAGGAGTGTGCCAGATCGGGCGGACCGTGACTTTCCTCGCAGCGACCGCGGAATATGCCGAGTCTCGACAAAGCGGAAGGGTGTCTTCTCGGACTCGCTCTGGGAGACGCACTGGGAGCACCGTTCGAAGGGGGCGTTCTGGAACGGGCGGTCTGGTGGTGCATCGGGACGACGCCGAATGGCGAGAGGCGCTGGACCGATGACACGCAGATGTCGATCGACGTTGCCGAATCGCTGCTGGAGAAGGGGGCGATCGATCCCGACGAACTCGCGATCCGATTCGCGAGAAGCTACCGATGGAGTCGCGGTTACGGCCCGGCCGCGGCGAAGACTCTTCGTCGCATCGCTCGTGGGATGGACTGGCGAACTGCAAACCGCGCGGTGTATTCGACCGGCTCGTTCGGGAACGGCGCGGCGATGCGGGCTCCTGTCGTCGGACTGGTCTACGCCCATCGTCCCCAGGAACTGATCGAAGCGGCCCGGCTGACAGCCGATGTCACGCACGCGCATCCCCTCGGGATCGAGGGGGCCGTTCTGATGGCCCGCGCCACGGCTCTCGCGATCCAGGACACTCCCTCCGAAGAACTCCTTCGCGACGTCGCTTCGTGCTGCTGCCTGGAACCGTTCACCGTGCGCCTGGGCCTGGCTGCCCACTGGATCCAGGCGGGCTATCCCGCACGAACAGTTGAGGTGGCTCGCGAACTTGGCCGGGGCATCGCGGCACACGAATCGGCCGTGACCTCTCTCTATCTCGCGCTCCGCTTCCGGGAAGCCCCGTTCCTCGATCTCATTCGCTTCGTCACGGAGCTCGGAGGAGATACGGATACGATCGGCGCCATGGCGGGGGCAGTCTGGGGTGCGGCGAACGGGGCTGCCAGACTCCCGGCTTCCTCACTGTCCAGGCTCGAACAGCGGGAACGAATCGCGCTGCTTGCCGCAG
The DNA here is from genome assembly GCA_023429275.1 of Planctomycetota bacterium. Taxonomy (GTDB): domain Bacteria; phylum Planctomycetota; class Planctomycetia; order Planctomycetales; family Planctomycetaceae; genus Planctomyces_A. Next base: position 7,548 of record JAEYWB010000344.1, on the reverse strand, counting down.
AACTCTGCCGTTGCATCCCCACGAAGGCTCAACTGGCGCCTGTCGACTGATCGCTTCACCACCCAAGCAAAGCCACTGCTTGCCATTCGTCGAACCTGTCGAGGCGAAGAGGGATGCTTGTGAGCGTTACCGAACGGCTGCCCTCGAAGCGACCTCTCCCCGTGCCGCGATCGCGACATCGATCTTCGCCAGTTCGTCGGCCGAGAGCTTCCACGTCATCGCGCCGGCGATCTCCCGGATCTGTTCCGGACGCTTCGCCCCGCACAGGGCCGACGTGATCCCCGGCCGCTGGATCACCCAGGCGACGGCCAGCTCGCCGACGCTTCGCCCGGCCGCGGTCGCGATGGGCCGCAGCGCGTCAACGAAGTCGTGGTTCTTGGTCCACCGATCTCCCACGAAGACCGGGTACTTCTGGCGGCCGTCCCTCGGATCCCAGACGTGGTCGCGTCGGAGCTTCCCGGCGAGCATCCCCTTCATCAGCGGCCAGTAGACGTTGACGGAGACGTTGTGCGCCCGGCACCACGGCAGCCGCTCCGCCTCGATCTCGCGCTGGAGCATGTTGTAGTGCGGCTGGTCGGCCGCGATCGGGCACTCCTTCAGAAACTCCTCGTACTGGGCGATCTCCGAGAAGTTCGAGACTCCGACCGCACGAACCTTCCCTGATTCGAGCAGCTGCCGGAGGGTCGCGGCCGACCGGGCGACCGGTGTCTGAGGATCAGGACCGTGGAGGTAGTAGAGGTCGATGTAGTCCGTTCCGAGCCGACGGAGGCTCTCGTCGCACTCCCGCAGGATCGTCTCCGGGCGGCCGTCACGGACCTGCTTTCGATCCGGGCCCCAGTGGATCCCGCACTTCGTGGCGATCACGGCCTTTTCGCGATGCGGCCGCAGCACCTGGCCGACCAGCTTCTCGCTCTCGCCGTCGTAGCCGTAGCAGTAGGCGGTGTCGAAGAAATTGATCCCCGACTCGAGAGCGGCCTCGATCGTCGCGAGGCTCGCCTCTTCAGTGACGTCGATACTGGTAACGCCGGCAATCGGCCAGCAGCCCATCGCGACGGGAGAGACGGAGATGTTCGTAGTTCCGAGCGGGCGCAGTGAGATCATCCGATCAATGTAGCCCGTTTCGCCGCGGACGACAGTCCGTGGATAAGGAGCCGTTTCAGAACTCAATCTTGCCACAGAGCACTGAGGACTCAGAGGGAACTCTGTGTTCTCTGTGACCTCTGTGGCAAACCTCCGTCGCGACCAATCTTCCGACGGATCTGCATTCCTGAAACGGCTTCAAAGCGTTTCGGGTTTGACTACTCCGCGAGCGTCGCTCCCTGGACTGGCGCGGCCGCCTGGACGCTGACGACCGACAGGCTCCTGAGATAGGCGTACAGGTCGGCGACATCGGCCGGCGTCATCCCCTGAAGGAGACCATTGGGCATGAGAGAGGTCGCCATCGTCTTCCGCTGCTCGATGTCCTTCGCCTCGATCCGGAACGACTGGTTCGTCGAGTTCCGCAGGACGAGGCCGTCGACCGCCTCGTAGACGATCATGCCGCTGAAGATCTTTCCGTCCTTCGTTTCGACCATCGTCGTCTGGTAGCGGGGCGAGACGTCGCGGCTGGGCATTGCGATCGCAATGAACAGGTCGAGCTTCGAGAAGCGGTTGGCCGCCCCGCGCAGGTCCGGCCCGAGCGCCTTGCGGGCTCCGTGGCACTGGATGCAGGCCCGCGTCGTGAAGAGCTTTTCGCCGAGGTCGACCCGCCCGTTTTCCCACGGGACGCTTGCGAGAAGGGTCTTGAGCTGATCGAGGTCCTGCGTCGAGCCACCCGATTGCCGGGCCATCTCGTCCGGATACTTCTGCTGGACAAGCTCGCTCCATCGGGCGATCGGCTCGGCCTGGGAATCTCCATCGCGGCCGTTCAGATAGCCGAAATTGGTTCCGAGATTCCGTCCGAGGAGTTCGGCGACCTGGTCGCGGACTTCGCGGTCCTGGCCTTCTGTCCCGACCCGGCGAAGGACGCGGAGGAGAGTCACGTTCTCGCGGGCTGTCTCGGGGCTGCCGGGCTTCATCAGAGCCAGCGCCTTGGCGCACTCGGCCAGCAGGTCGACAGGGGCCGACTCCATACCGGTGAGGAACCGCTCGCGATCCTCTTCGAGTGGCATCTCGGACAGGGCGGTGAGGATCGCCGGACGGAGCGACAGGTCGTCAAATCGCTCGCGAAGCATGTTGAGCATTCGCGGCTCGCCGCTCGCCGCGAGCAGGAACACGATGTCGGAGTTGATCGGATAGTCGGGGTTCGCCTCGATCCTTTTGGCGAATGCCTCGATGGCGGTCGCGAACTTGTCGTCGGGAAGCTCCGAAACGAACTGCACATGTCCCGGCTCTCCGAAGGTCGGGTGCTCGAGAATCGCCAGGGGAAGACCCTGATCTCGCGCGACGAGAGCCTCGAACGTCTCGAGAATCCGGTCGTCCCATCCGGCATCCTGGACCATCTTGCGGCTCTTGACCTTCGTTTCGAGCGCGAGCAGCCCGGCGGCGATCATCTCCCGCTGCGGTGCCGAGCGTTCGGCCGGCATCCGCGAGGCGACGATGAGATAGTGGATGTCGAGAGTCGGAGAGGATTCGTTATTGATCTTCGCGAGGACTTTCGTCAGCAGCTTCTCCTGCGAGGGGCCGACCATGGCGATCGCCCGCGACAGCTCCTCGTCGACGAGATCGATTCCGGTCGGGAAGATCTCCGCCAGCGCCCCCCGGAGGGCCTCGAGCTCCTGCTGGCGGGGAGAGAGATCGATGCGGCTGGCGTACCCCTGAAAGACTTCCGGTCCTTCTTCGGTCGGGGGGACCAGGTCGCCGAGCCCGATCTGCAGGAGGCGGGCCGCCTCGAGCTTCATCCCGGGGCTGAAGTCTCCCTGGAGCACCCGTGTCGCGATGTCGACCGCATAGGGGGAGAACGCTTCCTTCCGCCAGGCGAGGCCAAGGGCGAGGGGAATCGTCGCCTGCCACCCGCGAGGGAGCGTGAGCTGGGCGATCTTTCCATATGTCTCGCCCGGGACTCGCGTCAGAACGCGGGCCGCCGCCTGCCGCACACCGCGGTCCAGGCTGGCGAGCCCTTGGGAGATCGCCGGGATGAGAGCCTCGTAGTGGGACTTCTCGGCAGAGAGCATTGCTTCCAGTGCAGCTCGCTGAACCTGGGGATTGCCGGTCGCGACGCACCGTGTCAGGAAGGCGGCGTCCGGTCGTCCGAGTGCGGTCCGTCCCTGCGACCACGCGGCCCGGGCCAGGACCTGCCAGGGGGTGTCGTCGGGGAGTCGGGACAACGTGACCGCATCGATCCCCTGATAGCGTTCCGTCAGGATCTCGATCGTCCGAACCCGTTCCTCCAGGGAGAGGCTGGGGTCGCGGACCGCCTCGAGAAACAGATTGGCATCGAGCTCAGCGGCGATCGGCTCCCAGCGGGCCCGGGACCAGCTGCTGAGCGGCTGCGGAGCCGTCAGGACTTCGCGGCGTTTTTCGATCGGGCTCATCCCCGCCAGCGGACGAGGGGAGGGGACCGCAGGGCCATTGGCGGTAATACGGTAAACGCCGCCGCGCGTCCCGCGGCCTCCCACGGTGACGTAGAGAGCGCCGTCAGGGCCGACGTCGATATCGGTCGGGGCGAAGCCATGCTCGCCGACGGCGGACATGAACAGGATCGGCCGCGCCGCCCAGCTCGAACCGTTGGGAGCGAGCGGGAGCGCCCAGATCCGGCCGTAGGTCCAGTCCTCGATGAACAGGGCGCCGCGGTAGGCCTCGGGAAACTGCGTGTGCCGGTAGCTGACGATTCCCGTGGGGGAGCTTCTTCCGAAGTCGCCGACGACGGGGGGCATGTCGAGAAAGTGGTTGGGATGAAGGCAGGTCTTCGAGTGCCATCCGCAGTCGGAACCGAGCGTCAGGTGAAAGAGCCGCGTCGGCCGGTACCAGGGGAGGGACATCTCCGGTTCACCGTCGCTGTCGAACGTGAACAGGTCCCCTGAGGATGTGAAGTCGAAGTCATAGGCGTTGCGATAGCCGTGCGAGATCACCTCGGCCGCCTTGAGATCGGGGGTGAAACGGAGCAGGCTCCCCGCTCGCGGCTTCGTGACGGGAGAGGTCGGCAACGTGACGTACCGCTCGGTGATCTCCGACATGTTGCCGGCGATGACATACCAGTAGCCGTCGGGTCCGCGGCGAATGGCGTGGACGTCGTGCTCATTGCCTGTCTTCGTCCGGACGAACATGTCCGGCGGTCCGTCGGCCCGGTCGTCCCCGTTGCGGTCGCGATAGCGGATCAGCCCGCCGTCGCCGATGCAGAGGAGGTCGCGCCCATGAAAGTACATTCCCTGCGCGCCAGTCTTCGGCCCGTCGACAAATTCTTTCGCATGGTCGGCCCGGCCGTCGCCGTTGAGGTCTTCGAGGATCTTGACGTAGCCGATCCCCGAGACGACCGGCCGGCCGAGGGAATCGAACGTCAGGCAGTGGATGTCGTGGGCGAGATCGTCATCCGCGTAGAGCTCAACCGTGAACCCGTCGACCACCTTGACGCCGAGTTCTTCCGCCGAAACGGCCGGGCGCGAAAGAGGAAGAATGGAAATCAGCGTGGCCGCGACGAGGGTGATCGCCGGCAGCCGGTCGAAATAGGGCATCACTGCATCCCTGCAGGAGACTTTCGCGACACCGAGCCAGGCGGGACCTCTCGTCCTACGCCAGGCCCCGGGCAAAAGCCGAAGTTGGAATCGTCGTAATACTAGGCCTGCGTTCGAGATCAACGCAATGCGGGTTGCCGGGGCCGCAGCCCTGCATCGCGAATTCGACCGATTTCCCGCCAGGGTTTTCCACGGAGTGCTTCATGCTGCTGCACTCAGCAGGTGCGGCCTGATGCATTCAGCCTCGCCGATGGATCACCACTGATTACGCGATATCAACGGAACTCCGGACCAGTCGCAGAATTGAGATCGCTTTGAAATCCGGGCGAGCGGCTACTCACTGGGGACTGCTTCGATAGAATCGCGGGAAACTTTCTGGCCGGGACCGGCCGTTTTCGCTGAGGATTCGATGTCTGAAGGACTCAAGTTCGCCAAGACCCACGAGTGGGTAGGCCTCGACGGAAAGACCGCAACGATCGGTATTTCAGACTTCGCAGTGCACGCGCTCACCGACCTCGTGTTCATCGACCTTCCGAAGGTCGGGCGGACGCTGCGGGCGGGCGAGGTGTTCGGCGTCGTCGAGAGCGTGAAAGCAGCAAGCGATCTCTACTCCCCGGTGGCCGGCACGGTCACCGAAGTCAACACGGCCCTCGAAGGGGACCTGGCGACCCTGACAGCCGACCCGTTCAAGGCGGGCTGGATGATCAAGGTTGAAGTCACCGATCCCTCCCAGGTCGACTCCCTGATGGACGAAGCGGCCTACAAGAAGTTCTGCGAGTCCGAAGGGCACTAAGGGAAGGAACGTGGCAAGTGCCTGGTCTCGAGTATCAAGGCAGACCGCTTGAGACTTGAGACCTGACACCTGGCCCTTCTCCCCATACTCCCATCCCCATTTCCCGCACTCCCCACTCCCTCCCCTCGTCATGGCCTACGTTCCCAACACGCTCGAGACCCAGCAGGAGATGCTGGCGGCGATCGGCGTGAAGTCCGTCTCCGACCTGTTCAAGCAGATTCCGAGCGAGCTGCAGCTCAAGCGTCCGCTCGCCATTCCCCCGGCTCTGACGGAGCTGGAACTTGAGGCGCATGCCCGCGACCTCGCGGCGCGCAATGCCGGCGACCGCGTCTGCTTCATCGGAGGCGGGGCCTACGACCACTACATCCCGTCGGTCGTCGACGAGATCTGCTCCCGCGGCGAGTTCTACACCGCCTACACGCCGTACCAGGCCGAGGCGAGCCAGGGATCTCTGCAGGCATTCTACGAGTTCCAGACGCTGATCTGTCAGCTGACGGGGATGGACGTCTCGAACGCCAGTCTCTACGAGGGGGGAACCTCCGTCAGCGAAGCCGCCTTCATGGCGATGCGGGTAACCGACCGGCACAAGAAGGTTGTCATCCTCGGGTCGGTGAATCCCGAGTACCGCCAGACGCTGAAGACGAACTTCGGCGGCCTTCCGTACGAGATCGTCACCGTCCCGACGCCGGACGGCATGGCCGACCCCAAGCAGGTCGCCGCCGCGATCGACGACCAGACGGCGTGCGTCATCTTCCAGCAGCCGAACTTCTACGGCTGCCTCGAGTCGGTCAAGGAGCTGACCGATCTCGCCCACGCCAAGGGGGCCCTCGCGATCGCCTCGGTCGATCCGCTCAGCCTCGGCGTCCTGCGTCGTCCAGGTGACGACGGCGTCGACATCACCGTCGCCGAGGGACAGTCGCTCGGTATCCCGCTCCAGTACGGCGGTCCGTACCTGGGCCTTCTCGCCTGCAAGAACGAGTTCGTCCGCAAGATGCCCGGCCGGCTGATCGCCGAGGCGTTCGATCGGGACGGAAAGCCGTGTTACGTCCTCGGCCTGCAGACCCGCGAGCAGCACATCCGCCGCGACAAGGCGACGAGCAACATCTGCACAAACCAGGGGCTCATGGCCCTCCGGGCGACGGTGTACCTGTCGCTCCTCGGACCGCAGGGGATCAAGGAAGCGGCCGAGCTCTCGTGCCAGAAGGCGCACTACCTCGCCGACCAGCTGCGGAAGGTCGCGGGGCTCGAACTGGCGTTCGACCGGCCGTTCTTCAAGGAGTTCGTCGTCCGCAGCTCGAAGAAGAGCGGTTCGGCCGGAATCCTCGAGCAGGCCCGGAAGGCAGGCTTTGACGTCGGTCCGGAGTTAAGCCGCTTCGCGGACTGCGGTTCGGATCGGGCGAAGGACGGAATCCTGATCGCCGTGACGGAGAAGCGGACGAAGGAAGAGCTGGATCGCCTCGTGGAAGCGTTGGCGAAGTAAGTATCAAGTGCCAGGTATCAAGTATCAGGAGTGAGCGGGCGGCAATCCGATCCAGATCCGCAGGTATCCGAGATTTGAAACCTGATACCTGAGACTTGGCACTTCCATCAGGGACTCATGATGTACTTCGAGCACCAGGACGCGAGAGTTCAGGAGATCGCCGACAAGGTCTTCGCCGGCGAACGGCTCACGTTCGACGACGGCCTGTACCTCGACGAAAAGGTCGACACGCTGACGCTCGGCCGGCTGGCCAACTACGTCCGCGAGAAGAAGAACGGCAACTACGCCTTCTACAACACGAACGTCCACCTCAACCCGACGAACGTCTGCGTCTACCGCTGCACCTTCTGCGCGTTCCGGTCGGACCTCAAGGCGCCGAAGTCCTACGTCTTTGATGATGACATGGTCCGCGAGCGGGTTCTCGAGGCGCAGCGGAACGGCGCGACCGAGATCCACGTCGTCGGCGGTCTGCACCACCAGAAGAAGTTCGACTGGTACGTCAACCTGGTTCGCGTCATCCACGAGACCTGGCCGCAGATCCACATCAAGGCCTGGACGGCGGTCGAGCTGAACTGGTTTGTCCACATCACGAAGCAGCCGTACGAGTGGGTCCTCAAGGAGCTGAA
>JAEYWB010000243.1 GCA_023429275.1 Planctomycetota bacterium | reverse complement strand
GGAGAGCGCAGCGTTCGCAATGCTGAGGTCGAGGGTTCGACTCCCTTCGCCTCCACCTGAGGCCGCAGGCAACTGCGGCTTTTTTTATTGGCCGAGAGCCCAGGGTCGAGAGCCGATCCGGCGCTTCGTCTTTTTTCTCTGGCCCTGGGCACCAGGCCCTAGGCCTTTGCCCCCCCCAGACCTCCCTGTTTCAACTTCTTGACACAGGTCGCACCTTCCGCATAATCGGCACATCCAGACTCGGCCGCCACACACGCAACTGTTACGGCCCGTCGGCGAACCGCAGAACGCCGACAGATCTGGAAAGCTGGTTTCGCCATGAACTTGTGGAAGAGTCTCTGGGCAGACGAACAGGGGATGATTCTTTCCGCCGAGACGGTGCTTCTCGGAACGGTCGGTCTCGTGGGAGCGACGGTCGGACTCTCGGCAGTGGCCCGCTCGGTGGATGGCGAAATGACCGACCTCGCGCGGGCGTTCCGCAGCCTCGACCAGAGCTATCACTACGAGGGGATCAAGCACGGTTCCGCCTGGACCGCCGGGTCGAGCTTCACGCAGGAGCCGGTCGAGGTCTCGCTCAGGAAGCTTGACGCGGAGATCGAGCGTCTGCACAAGGCTCAGCCGCAGGACGAGCGGAAGGCTCAGCCGCAGGCAGAACAGAAGAAGATGAAAGTCGACGAGCCCGAAGAGCCGAAGAAGCCGGAGCAGCCGAAAAGGAAGAAGCCGAAACAGAAGAACGACGCGGCTTCCGCTCCGATCCCCCTCGAAGTCGATCTCGATGCAGCCGTCTGATCAGTGCGACTTGATCTGACGAAAGGCTCTCTGGACCCGCACGCAAGACAGCCGGCGGGTCCAGTTTTTTTCAAGATTCGAAGATCGATCCGGGGGTTAAGAGCGACTCGGCAACTTGATCTAAGTTGCTGCGGCAGCATTGTTCACGTGCGAACAAACTCGGCAGAATTTTGTTGACAATTCCGAACATTCGACGAAAAATCAGCCTCGCCCGGTTGACGACCTGCCTCAGCCAAGCCCTCCTGTTTTCGACTTCAGTTGCCCCACCTCGCGCGAAGGATTCGCCCAGCCCCTCAGGCTGTCACCGTGGGGACTCTGCAAGGACAGCACGCTGCATCGAAGACGTGGCTTTCCCGGGCGCCACACATATTTCTGCTGTCACTTGCATAGGAGTCTGCACATGGATTTCGATTTCGAGGTTGATCCGGATCTTGATCTGGCCATCGGAACGGAACTCAGCATGGATGAAGCGGAAGGTGAGTACGAAGTCGAAGACTTCAACTCCCTCGGCGTCGACCCTCTGACCCCGACCCCCGCAAAGCCCGGTTCCGAAGACAAAGTTCGCATGCTGGCTGCCCGTTATGCCGCCGGCCTTCCTCTCTGGCACGACGAAGACTGCTACGATCACGGTCCGGTCGATGCCTCGGTCCTCGCCGGCCTCGGCGAAGAGCAGGAAGAAGACGACTTCTAGTCTGCACCGATCACCGCTACTGGTTTCGTGGGGTTGGCCTTGGCCAACCCTTCTTTTTTTGATGGTCGGCTTCCGCACCTTCCGCCGATATTCCCGCCCGAACCTTCGCCCCCCTGCCCGTTCCTGACATAATCGGACCGGTCCCTCCTTTCGCCCGACCTCCCTGTTTCCCTCCTCTTGCGTTGATGCCCGTCCCATTCCACCAGTCGCGCCTGCTTCGGCTCACGCTGGTGGCAACGACCACTCCGACGCTGCTGGCCCTCCTGGTCTTCGCCCTGAAGGACGGCTTCAGCTGGGCGTGGTGGCTGGCCGCTTCCGTCTCGCTTCTCTGCTCGACCGGACTGGCGGCCTGGTGGACCCGAAACGTTCTCGGGGTCTCGTCGGAGATCGAACAACTCGCCACGCAGGTTGAGTCGGACGTGCGAACTCCGGGGCATGACCGGGCCGTTCCGTCGATCAACTGGCTGACAGGCAAGACCGAGCTCGACAGCGCCGGCCGTTCGGTCGTCAGCCTCAGCCGCACCGCCTGCGAGCGTGTCGACGAACTCGAGAAACGCCAGATGGAACTCGAGCAGGATTCGACGCTGCTCGAAGGGGTCCTCGGGACGATGCAGGAGGGGGTACTCGTCATCGACGCCGAGGAACGGCTGCTGTACGTGAATGTCGCCGGGCAGATGTTCTTCGACATCGGATCTCGCGACGCCTACGGGCGGTACGCGTGGGAATCGATCCGCAACCCGGCCCTGCAGCAGGTGACCGCCGAGGTGCTCAAGCAGCGGTCTCCGGTGCGGCGCGAGATCGCCCTGACGCGCCGCAAACGGATCGCCGCGGTCTCGGTCGTGCCGCTACCCGATGAACTCGGCCGGGGAGTGCTCATCGTCGCGCACGACGTCACCGAGCTCCGGCGGCTCGAACAGATGCGGCGCGAGTTCGTGTCGAATGTCTCGCACGAGCTCAAGACGCCGCTGACGTCGATCCAGGCCTACACCGAGACGCTGCTCGACGGCGCGATCGACGACGAGGCCAACAATCGCCGCTTCCTCGAACAGATTCTGACCCAGGCGGAGCGGCTGCAGACGCTGATCCTCGACATGCTGCGGCTGGCACGGATCGAATCGGAGCCGGAAGCGTTCGAAATCTGCGAGGTCCCGCTCGAGGAGCTGATCCGGGAATGCGTTGCCGTCCATAAGCCTGTCGCGGATCAGGCGGGCATCCAGCTGATGGCCGCAGACATCCGCCCCGACCTGACGGTCCTCGCGGATCCCGACGGCGTCCGGACGATCCTCAACAATCTCGTCCGGAATGCGATCTCGTACACCTCGGCGGGGGGCCAGGTGGAAGTCTCGGGCCTGCTCTCCGGGGGGCGTGCGGAGATCGTCGTCGAGGATACGGGGGTCGGGATCTCCCGTGAGAATCAGTCCCGGATCTTCGAGCGGTTCTACCGGGTCGACAAGGCCCGATCGCGGGCCGCCGGCGGAACGGGACTCGGCCTGGCGATCGTCAAGCACCTGACCGAGGTCTTCAAGGGAGAGGTCTCGGTCGCGAGCGAGCTCGGCCGGGGGAGCCGGTTCGTCGTCCAGCTCCCGTTGGCGAACCAGGCGGTCGAAGCGGTTTGAGGCAGAGGAGTTCGGAAACCGGATTTCGCGCTTCGGATTTGCCGAGTCGTCCCTGTTTGCCGCCATCGAGAACCGCCGGTATACTGATCAGTTCCGCCAATCTCGCGCAAGATGTGATGTCGCGACAGGTTCGGGGGCCCGGTGCGTCATTCTGCGTCCGGTTTGAGGTGACTCCTGTCCAGCAGGAGCAGGAGAGGTGCATGTCGAAAGAAGGTGGGATCGAGATGGAGGGGAGCGTCGTCGAGGCGCTCGCCAACACGCAGTTTCGCGTCAAGCTCGATAACGGGCACATCGTGCTCGCACATGTCTCGGGCCGCATGCGCAAGAACTTCATCCGCATCGTGCCGGGTGACAAGGTCAAGGTTGAGATCTCTCCCTATGACCTGACCCGCGGCCGGATCATCTTTCGCGAACGCTAACCGTTCGGCGTGAGGGAGTCAGAGGGTCTCGTCCGCCTCACCGCGCGCGTCGGCGGAGCGCGGGCACGTCAGGGCGGCAACCATCCTTCAAGGCGCGTTCCGCCGGAAGCGTCGCAACGGAACGCTGTCTGCCTGTCGGAGCAGGAATCGTCGGGGAGTTTTATGTCGCCACAGCCTGATGACGCCCCCGACGTCGCATCCGATCCCGGTGAAAGCAAGAAGCGGCTCCCCTTCGTTCAGCTCTTCACGGACGGAGCCTGCAGCGGCAACCCCGGCCCCGGAGGGTGGGCGTTCATTCTCCGTCACCCCGCGACCGGCAAGGAGCGGGAGTCGTCCGGCGGCCAGGCCGAGACAACGAACAATCAGATGGAACTTCGGGCGGTCATTGAAGGCCTGCAGGCGCTGAAGTCCCGCTCTTCCGTCGAGATCGTGACCGACAGCCAGTACGTCGCCAAAGGGAGCCTGGAGTGGATGCCGGGCTGGAAGGCGGCCGGCTGGCGCCGCAAGGAGGGAAAGCAGTGGAAGCCGGTCAAGAACCAGGAGTACTGGGAAAAGCTCGACGCACTCCTCGCGCAGCATGAGGTCCGCTTCACGGTCGTCCGGGGCCACCAGGGGCATCCCGAGAACGAACGCTGTGATGAACTGGCGGTCGCGGCCGCGCTGATGATCCGAGAGAATCGGCAGAGCTGATTCCGGCCGATCCTGTTGCTCCGCAGTCGGGAAGAACGCTTTCCAGCCCATTGCGACCGTTCCGGGCGTCCCCCTATCATTTCGGCCCGTTTCCCCCTGGCGAGCTCGTTGTTTCGAGGCTCTGCGACGAACCCCGGCTCCTCGCAGGGTGTCGTTACCGAAACGTTTGCCCGACCTCAGTTTACGAATCGATAGCCGTGCTCCGGACCCACACCTGCGGCGAGCTTCGCCCCTTTCATACCGACCAGACCGTGACCATCTGCGGCTGGGTGGACAAGTACCGCGACCACGCCGGGATCGTCTTCATCGACCTCCGCGACCGCTACGGCAAGACGCAGATCAAGTTCGACCTCGCGGACTCATCCGAGATCCAGCAGCTCGCCCGCAGCCTGCGGTACGAAGACGTCGTCCAGGTCACCGGCAAGGTGGTGAAGCGACCGGAAGGGCTTTCGAACCCGAAGCTCGCGACCGGCGAGATCGAGGTCCTTGTGGCGGAGTTCAAGCTCCTCAACAAGAGCAAGACGCCGCCGTTCGAGCCGGAGGGGCAGTCGGTTCCGAACGAAGAGATCCGGCTGACGCACCGCTACATCGACCTCCGCCGGCCGTCGATCCAGCAGAATCTCATCCTGCGGCATCAGCTCACGATGGCCGTTCGAAAATACTTCGACCGGCTCGGGTTCCTCGAGATTGAGACCCCGATGCTCGGCAAGAGCACGCCGGAAGGGGCCCGCGACTACCTCGTCCCGAGCCGCGTGCACGAAGGGCAGTTCTACGCCCTGCCGCAGTCGCCGCAGCTCTACAAGCAGCTCCTCATGGTGGGCGGCCTCGACCGCTACTTCCAGATCGCCCGCTGTTTCCGCGACGAAGACCTCCGCGCGGACCGCCAGCCCGAATTCACGCAGATCGATGTCGAGATGTCGTTCGTCGAGCGCGAAGACATCCTGAACACGATCGACGGGCTCGTCGCCGAAATGGCGATGCAGCTGCGGAACGAAAAGGTCGAGCTCCCCCTCAAGCGGCTCACCTACCGGGAGTGCATGGAGAACTACGGCAGCGACAAGCCCGACCTGCGGTTCGGCCTGCCGATCGTCGACATTGGAGAGATCGCCGCCGAGTGCGAGTTCGGCGTCTTCAAGCAGACGATCGCGGCGGGGAACCGCGTCCGCGGCATCAACGCCAAGGGAGCGGCCGACAAGTACAGCCGCAAGATGCTCGACGTCGACATGAAGAACCTCGTCGCCGAGTACGGTGCGAAGGGGCTCGCCTACTTCAAGGTCGCCGGCGGAAAGCTGGAATCGTCGATCGCCAAGTTCTTCACCGAGGACCAGCAGCGGGCGATCGTGAAGAAGTTCGAAGGGGAGGATGGCGACCTCCTGCTGTTCGTCGCCGATACCTTCAAGGTTTCGAGCGCGGCTCTCTCGGCGGTGCGGAACAAGCTGGGCCGAGAGCTCAACCTGTACGACCCCAAGGCGATGCAGACCTTCTGGGTCATCGATTTCCCGATGTTCACCTGGAACGCCGAAGAGAACAAATGGGACGCGGAGCACCACCCGTTCTGCGCGATCCATCCCGACGACGTCGAGTACCTCGTGACCGATCCCGGCAAGGTCCGGGCGAACTCGTACGACCTCGTCTGCAACGGCTATGAGGCGGCGAGCGGTAGCGTCCGCGTCCACGACTCGAAGACGCAGGCCCGGATCTTCGAACTGCTGAACATCCAGGCGGAAGAAGCCGAGAAGCGGTTCGGGTTCTTTCTCGACGCTCTCCGCTACGGCGCTCCGCCGCACGCCGGCGTCGCCCTCGGCCTCGACCGCTGGGTGATGCTTTTCACGGGCGGCGAGAACATCCGCGACGTCATCGCCTTCCCGAAGACGCAGAAGGCGGCGGACCTGATGTCCGGTGCGCCAAGCGAAGTCGACTTCAAGCAGCTCCGAGACCTGCGGATCAAGATCGATATCCCGAAGTAGGGCGTTCGGCCGGTTCCCGCCGACACAAGCCTGCAACGCAAGCACTGTTTTGCGAATGGCTATGTCGCCGTTCTCGCCGCTGATAGACTTGCCGGGCGGGGTCGGTCGTTCGTCGCCAGACTCCGCTGCGGGGCACGTCTTATTGCAGGGTGTCGGGCATGGCGCTGTCACTGGACAAGTTCGCCGCAAGTCTCGTCGAAAGCGGGCTCGTCGCAGAGACTGATCTTTCCGCCCTCCTGGCTGAAGAACGGCCTGCCGATGCCGAACAGCTCGCCCGCCGGCTCGTCAAACACAAGCTGTTGACCGCCTATCAGGCCCAGCAGGCCTTCGCCGGCAAGGCGAAGGCGCTCGCTCTCGGCAACTACCTCGTCCTCGACAAGCTTGGTCAGGGGGGGATGGGGATGGTTCTCAAGGCGCGGCACCGGCGGATGAACCGGATTGTCGCGCTGAAGGTCCTCTCCCGGCCGTCGTGAAGACGCCGGATGCCCTGGCGAGGTTTCACCGCGAGGTCCAGGCCGCCGCCCGGCTCGAGCACCAGAACATCGTCATCGCCTATGACGCCGACGAGGCTAACGGCACCCACTTCTTTGTCATGCAGTTTGTCGCGGGGAGCGATCTCTCGTCCGTCGTGAAGTCCAAGGGCCCGTTGCCGATCGACCAGGCGATCCAGTGCGTCACCCAGGCCGCCCGCGGGCTCGAGTTCGCTCACAGGCAAGGGGTCATCCATCGCGACATCAAGCCCGCCAACCTGCTCCTCGACGGAGACGGCACCGTCAAGATTCTCGACATGGGACTCGCCCGTATTGAGGGGGAGACCGGGGTGAACGCCGAGCTGACGAGCACCGGCACCGTGATGGGAACGGTCGACTACATGGCCCCCGAGCAGGCCCTGAGCACGAAGAGCGCCGATGCCCGGAGCGACATCTACTCACTGGGGATCACGCTCTGGTACCTGCTGACGGGCCGCGCCGCCTACGAGGGGGACTCGCTGATGGCCCGGCTCATGGCCCATGCCAATCACCCGATTCCGTCGCTCAAGGGGGCGCGACCGGATGTCAGCGATTCGCTCGACTCTCTCTTCCGCCGGATGATCGCCAAGAAACCCGAGGACCGCTTCCAGTCGATGACCGAGGTCCTCACGGCGATCGCCAACTGTCAGCCGGGGAACGCCCCCCCTTCTCAACTGCCTGCGGTCTCCGGCGGACCGTCCGAGGAATCCCGCTTCAACGAACTGCTCGGAATCTTCCATGAGGAGACGAGTGCTGGAAAGGCCACTGGACCGAAGACCCGCACCGTGAAGTCAACCGTTGACGAGGTTTCTCGAGATGCCGCGGCCACCGTCACATCCGCGCGGGGAGACGTCGGCACCGATCCGGTCACGCTGACATCGGCGACGAAAAAGTTCCGTCGGCAGACCGCCTGTCCCGCGAAGGTCATCCCCTGGTGGTCCGACCGCCGATGGCAACTCGCAGGAGGAGGAGGAGCGGCAGTCATCGGCCTTCTGTCGTTCTTCCTTCTTTGGGATTCGACATCAACGCCCGGCCCGCAATCGGTCACCCCGGGTGGTGCGGTCACAGCCGGCTCGATTTCCTCTCCAGCCCGTGCTTTGGCAAACAGCGGGCAAGGCGGGACGACGCCGGCCACCCCTGCGTCCGCTCCCGCCAGTCTCGCGGCGGCCCCGGCGACGCCGAGCGTTTCCGCTACACCGCAAGCTGCTCTCTCGCTCGCCGCCCGGCTCCTGTCTCCCGACGAAGAATGGTCCCCGCCGGTCAACCTTGGTCCTCGCTTCAATTCCGACGTGGATGACAATAACCCCCGTCTCTCCGGAGACGGGCTCCGCCTGTGGTTCCGGGGCAAGCGAGGCCTCCAGGTCGCCAGCCGTTCTTCGACGGACGCCGGATGGAACGATCCTGTCCGGGTCGAGTTGCCGGCCATGCTGGGGGCGATGGCCGACATGTTCGTGTCGGGGGACGAGCGCACGATGATGTACGCGACGTGGGAAAAGAACTCGCCGGTCGTGCCGCGCCTGATGCAGCGGGCCAGCCGGGCCGATCCCTGGCCCCGCCCGGTCGCAATCGAGACGGGGACCGACCATGGCGGGTTCCCCGTGCTGTCTTCCGATCGCCGGACACTGCTCTTCAACAATTTTCTGGCCCCTCCGAACACGGGCAAGGACGATGTCTGCATGGTGACACGTCCGAACGAGAACAGCCCGTGGCAGAACCCGGTGAGTCTCGGCCCGATCGTCAACTCCCCGGACAGCGATCGCCCCTCCTGGATCTCCGACGATGGCACGGTCCTTCTCTTTCATACATCGCGGGAGGACGATCGCAGCGACACGAAAAAGACGTATCGCCTTTACTGGACACATCGATCCTCGCCTGACCAGCCCTGGGTCAAGGCAAGACCTCTCGGGATCGCGGCTTCAGCGGAGGAGACGCAGACGGGCGCGATCCTTTCTCCCGACGGGTCGACCCTCTATTTCGAAAGCAACAACGCGGCAGGAGCCGGCCGACTCGACATCTGGATGTCGCGGCGGGTCCGAAAACCTCCCGTGCCGCAGTCCGCGCGGCCGAAGACGCCTGGAGCGGTCGAGACCGCTTCCACCGTGACATCGCTCTCCGTCGCGGACCTGTTGAATTCTCCGGATTACGAATGGACGCCCCCGGAGAGTCTCGGCCCGGTCGTGAATACCAGACAGCGGAATACGTCGCCCGAACTCAGCGCGAATGAACTCGAGCTCTGGATGAGCATCAACGGGAAAATTGCCATCGCCCGCCGGCCTGATCTGGCTTCTCCCTTTGGGCCGCCGGAGACTGTCGGACCACCGATCGAGCGCACCAACTCGTTTGACAGTCAGCCCGAGCTCTCGTTCGACGGTCTGACGCTTTACTTTGCGAGCAATGTCCTGGGGCCGCAGCATCCCCTGCAGATCTGGTCGAGCGTCCGTCCGAGCCTCACGGCTCCCTTTGAGACCCCGGTTCTCATGGCGGAGAACATCAACGTTCCCGATGTCCTTTGCAGCAGCCCGTCCGTGACGGACGACGAACTGGTCCTCATTTTCGCATCGGCCCGGACAGGCGGACAGGGGCAGCCGGACCTTTATGAGGCGAAGCGGGCTCGCCGCACCGATCCATTCGGGGCCGTGACCAACCTCGGACCGACGGTCAACTCCCCCAGTATCGACGTGGGAGGTTCGATTTCCCCGGATGGACTCTGCCTCGTCTTCGAGTCCCATCGTCCTCGAAGCGGAGCAACGGGCTCCGGCGGTGGCAGCGACCTCTACTTCGCGACCCGAAAGAGCCGGGACCTGCCGTTTGAACAGGCGGTGTCATTTGGCCCGGCGGTGAACAGCAGCCGCAACGAACACCACCCCTGCCTGTCGCGGGACGGAACGACGCTACTCCTCGAGCTCGAGTCCGATCGCGGCAGGTCCGAGCTGCACATGTCGCGTCGAGTGAAGGCCTTCGCGGGCCGCCGTTCGCCGTAGCGATTGTCCGTCGCGTCGGACCGGGAGAAGTCGTCGCAGGCGTGCATTCGAGTGACGAATGGATCCAGACTGTCTCTCACTTCAAGGGTGCCACAGCCTTCTTCTGCTTCCGTCCAAACGCCTGGCCGATCCCTTCGCGGGCGAGGACCTCCGCGAAGATCGCGGGGAGGTCTTCCCGCGGGTTCGCCGTCGAGATCAGCAGGAAGCAGCACAGCATCTCGTCCTGCGTCTCCTCCCCCCAGACGACCCGCTGCGGCGAGGAGCTGGGGTTGGACGGGTTTTCGTCGGAGTTGTCGTAGGTCGTCGAGATCAGAGCCTCGGATCGGTTGTCTCGCCGCCCGCAGCGAAATAGCACGCCCAGTCAGGGTCGAGTCGTTTCAGGACCTTGTCGATGACCCACACCCGCCCGTTCACCTGATCGACCTGCCCGTAGACCCATCGGGCGATCTGCGCTGTCGCTTCCCGCTCGCCGGGGAGCGCGGCCGAGGCGAGCCGTTCCTGGAACTGGGCCTGATGTTCCCGGTTCCTCGTGATCCAGAGAGCGAGGTGATTCTCGGCCGCGAGGTGGTCCGACTTGAAGGCGTTGCACCTCTCGTGGGCCAGGAGGAAGTTGTGCCCGAAGTCGGCCGGGAAGCGTGACCAGGGGACAAAGTGGTCGACCTGCGCCTGGGCCGGCAGCGGCTTCCGGCAGTAGAGGCAGAGCCCCTTC
>JAEYWB010000180.1 GCA_023429275.1 Planctomycetota bacterium | reverse complement strand
TGCGATTGAGCCGGTTGGTGGTCGAGCGGATTTCTAGCCCGCATCCATGCTCCCACTGACCGGCTTTTTTCTTGCGCCGTGGTCCTTGCTCGCCCACCTGAATGTCCTCTCCGGTGCCCGCGTTTTCGCAGGCGACAGCAAGATTCCGGGAGGAGCGGGGAGAGCCGATGAGATGTGGCTTTTCGGCTACTCGGAAGCGTCCATTTCTTCAGCCGGCGGCTCCTCCGGCATGCTCTCCAGCTCTTGAATCAGCTGTTGCCGCGATGAATCGGCAATCGAAATGAGCGGGTCGTTTTCCAACCGAACGAGCACTCCATCCACCAATGTGATCTCTCGGAGAACAGCCGGCCAGTTGAGTTCCGGCAATCTCTGCATCAATTCTTCCAGAGGAACTTTTCGATCCGACTTCAGAAGGATGGCGAGGATCCGGGCGGTCGCTTCAAGATTCAACATCGCGGCGACGGCGCTGCGGCGAAATAGCTCAACCGCCATCTGCGAGAATCGCGGCCCCGTGAGAATGATCATCAACACGATTCTGACGCCAGACGACATCGTCACCGGACCTGCGAGGACCACGAGAGGATCCCCGGTGATCCATGCCGCCGTCCGCAACGTGTCGGCGACCACCGGATGATCGACATGCAGTTCCTCGAACTGCTCCCGCTGCACAAGACGCTGGAGAACGATCAGGACGCCGCAAAGCGCAATCGCCCCGATGGAGCGCGCCCCAGGAGTCGCCAGCAGCCACGAACCCGCGAACCAGAGGAGGAACTTGAAGACCCAGAAGGTGACGGTCCATGCCAGCGCCGCCACGAGCGCAACGCCGATTCCTCCCGCGAGACACCACCTCGAGTGCCGGACGCGGAAGCGCCCGAGCCAGGTGACAAGTCGGCGATGGAGGCGGGAGGTGGCCATTCACCGCCGATTAGAGCACGTCGTGACGTCCCGTGCAGCGGTCGACAAGCCGGGGAGTTCGCCACGGACAGGGAAGGGCCCGGGCTTCGAACCGGGATCCCGATCGACCGCTGGTACGCCGTTCTCGAAGTCCGAGTGCTTTGTCACACGAAGGATTTTGGGTTGCGTCCATTAGCCGGCGGGCGCTAGCCCCCGGTTCGAACCGGACGCTATCGCGTTCCGGCTAGGCTCTGTTTGGAAACACCTCACAATCTCCACAGGGCCAACTAATCCCTGGGCTTCAGGAAGGCCTGAATGCCGAAGTGGCAGTTCTCAAACAGAACCTAGTCTAATCTAACGAACCCCAAATCCTAGCTGTGCCAAAACACTAGAACTCCACGGAGACGACACGGCCCATGATCAGGCGGACATACTTCTCTTCGAAATTGCTCCCAGGGCCCCGACGGACGACGACCCGGTAGATGTGCGACAGTCCCGGGATGAGCGGCTTCGACTCGAAGTGCCACATCGTGTGGTCGTCCTGGTTGCGGAAGCCGTCGACCCGATCCTCGGACCGATAGTTCTCAACATCGTAGACGACGACGTCGGTCGCCCCGGGGGCCCGAACGTCGAGCATTCCGGCCCGCGGGTGCTTATCGGCGGGAACAGGCCGCGACGACCGCTGGTACGTCTGCCCGAGCGTTCCCGGAGGAGGCGTAATCGTCCCACCCATGACCCCCGAGTAGACAGGCCCTGCGCCGACCACCGCCGAATACGGATCGGCAACAGGCGTCGTCATCGGCGACACCGAACCGTAGCCCGGACCGGCGACGGTCGGTTGATACTGCGGCATCGCCTGCGGTCCGTAGACCGGTGCGCCTACCAAGGCGCCTCCACCTTTGTTGCAGTTGCAGCCGGCATCGGCCGACGCCGCTGCCAGTATCGCGCCCATGGCCAGACAGACGGGATTCTTCAGCGGGTTCATTCCGGTCTCCAGTGGACGGACATCGGACAACAGGCGAGCGGCTTCGGTATCGATCCCGCATCGGCAGGACGCCTGAAACCTACCACTCCCGCGAAGGCGAGCGGGCGGATTGGACGAGCTGCCGCCAGATTCCCTGTCGCGGACGAATTCGCTTCGGCAGACGCGATTCTCAGGGCACACCTTTCGTGATCAGGGCCGCTTCACCAGGCCTCAAACCCTGCCGGACCGGCTTCGCTGGCATTCCTCGTTCAATCGGCCTGGCCCCGCTCCGCGCGGAGTCGCGCAGCTTCGGTTGAGCCCGGAAATGAACGAAATGAACGCCCGGCGGCAGGAACTTCTGGCGAAGCGGGCTAGTATCGCCAGTGCTCGACCGCCGCCGGGCGATGAATTGTCGGTTCGATCTCACACGAAGAATCGACGATAACGACCCTAATCCGGGTAAATGCGGATGGCCGAACTGACTCGCGATCCGTGCGGATCGATCCCATCGACGTGAGGGTATGCGTAGAGGACGAGCGCCAGCATATTTTCTATCAGCAGGTTACGATCTAAAGACGCAGGCCGTGATCGCTCGGGTGGTTCCCGCAACGGACCGCCGGCCCGCCCTCAACCGCTCGCAAGCCTCCTTGCAATGGAGAAGATTGATGAACAGACTCGCAGGACTCTGTCTCGTCTTTCTTCTCTGGAGGCCATCTATGTGGATGCCTGCGCGCTCGGTGTCTTTCGCTTCGACTCTGACCGGACTCCTTCTCGGGGTCGTGTCGCTTCTCGGTCCCGCTCCTGTTGTCGCGCAGGAGATCGTGGTCGAGAAGGACATTGAATACCGCAGCATCGACGGCCAGTCGCTCAAGCTGAATGTCGCCCACCCGAAGGCGGGGGAAGGGGCTCTCCCCTGTATCGTCTGGATTCACGGAGGGGGCTGGGCGGGTGGAAGCCGCGAGTCGTTCCAGGGGGCCATGGAAGCTTCGGCCCGAGCGGGTTTCTCGTCGGCGACACTCAGCTACCGCCTGACTGATGCGACTCCCCAGAAGCCCGCCACGAAGAATCCCTTTCCCGCGCAGGTCCACGACTGCAAAGCGGCCATCCGCTGGCTGAAGTCGAACGCCTCGAAGTACCGGATCGATCCCGATCACATCGGCGTCATCGGGGCCTCAGCGGGTGGCCACCTGAGCCTGCTCGTCGGCCTGTCCGATGCCGATGACGGCCTGGAGGAGACGACGGATGAAAAGGCTCCGTCCAGCCGTGTCCAGGCGATTGTCAACATCTGCGGTCCGACCGAGATGACGAAGCAGCACGCGGAGGTCCCGGCGGTCAAGTACCTCATCGAGGGAGTCTGCGGCGGCACACCGACGTCGGTCCCGGATCGGTACAAGGCGGCGAGCCCCGTCACCTACCTGACGAAGGACGATCCCCCGATCCTGACGTTCCACGGCACGGCGGACAACATCGTCCTTCCGGCCCAGGCGAAGCTGCTCGACCAGAAGTGTGCCGAAGCGGGCGTGGCGCACACGCTTGTCCTGTTCGAGAAGCAGGGACATGGCTTCGACGTCGAGCACTCGATGAAGTCGGCAGTGCAGACCTTCGAGTTCTTCAAGAATCATCTCGCGAAGAAGCCGTAAGCGGAGGAGGGACTCTCGATGGAGACCGCTCAGCCATCGAGCAAAACAAAAGGCCGCGGG
>JAEYWB010000118.1 GCA_023429275.1 Planctomycetota bacterium | reverse complement strand
CCCCCGAAGCCACGCCCCCAGGCGGGGCCGGTGACCATCGCCAGGGAGAGGAGTCCGGCGAGCCCGGAATGCCAGAATGTGCGTTTCATGGGAATGTCCTTCTCGATGGCTTCAAGAGTCCGCGCCGCCGGCACGGCTGCGCTGACATTCGACTGATCTCGACGATGCGGCAGAAGCAGGCCCCAGGGCACGGAGAGCACCGGGAGTCCGTAGTGAATGGAAACTGCTGAACGGGTGCGAAACGGTCCTGAGTCTTCGGCCTAGCGCCGTGCTCCCTCGACACCGACCGTCGGAGCGGGCGCGGGACCAGGCGCGGGGGGCTGGCGGACGATGCGATGCGAGTCATCAGGCAGGGCCAGCTGACCGCGGACACGTCGGGTCTGCGTTACGAGGATCGCGTTTGCTCCGTCGCGCTGATACGTCAGCGACGTGCCGAGTGGTCCTCCGTCCACATCGGTTCCGGTGAGGTCGACGGTCCATGCCCCTCCCTCCGATGTCCACCACCCCTGGACGGCACCGCCGCTGGAATCGAAGACCCAGGAGTGAAACTGCTTCCGCGCGGCGTCCCAGCCGACCCGGTGGGTCCCCTTGAGAAGGATCTCGTTCGACCGGCGGTGGACGAAATCGGCGACGAGAAAATTGCCGTCTTCGGACCACTTCCAGGTCGTCTCAACGACCTGCCGGTCGACCTCTTCGCGCCAGCTCCCGATGAGCCAGCTGAGAGTCATCAGCCGCTCGTGCCGCGTGAGTGCTTGAGCAAGTTCCCGGACGCTCGCAATCAGCCAGGTTCCGTCCTGCTGGCGGACATGCATGGCGACGTACCGTGTCGCGGAGGGCTGCCCCTGATCTTTCGGAAGAAACAGCGACGTCCCCTCCTCGACGAGGACGCCATCGGAGATCGGCCGGATCGAGCTCACCTGGATGTCAATCTTCCCGGGAGGGCTGACCTGAAAGTTGGCGAGCATTTCTCCCTCGATGGCGCTCTGCCCGTGAAACACCGTCCCCTCGGCATCGACGTATTCCGCGTCGGCGGTGAACAGGGCGACGAGGGCCTTCGCGTCCCGCGCAGAGAATGCCTTTTCGTATTTCTCGACAGAGGCGACGACCGTCGCCTGCAGTGCGTCGCGGTCCGGTTCGGCAGCAGGAGCGTCTGCCGCTGCGCAGGCCGACAGGACAATTCCGACGCTCGCCAGAAGCGTCCCCAAACGTTGAAAGAACATCGGCAGAACCTCAGCAGATGAGGCCATGAAAGCACCAGCGAGGACTATACCTCTGGCGCCCGTGACCGCCAGCGTGAAACCGGTCTGAATGGGGAGTGTCTCGCCCGGTTATCGATGTGCCACATAAGGATGCAGAACGCAACAATTGTGCGTTGTTTTGCGACGACACTATTTGTTCCGCTTTGCATCACGTATCGCGATTTCATCATTGATCGACACGCTTTCAGAGAGCATGCTGAAACCGCCCGTCGGTCTTCCCCTTCGCGTCCATCCGGCAGGTCATCCGTCTGACGCGTTGCGCCCGTTGGATGCGAAGTCAAACGCCTGCGCACATAAAAGGGGAAGCTGATGCTTCGTCATTCGTCCTGTGTCGAGGCTTGCCAGGCCTGCGTCATCGCCTGTCAGAACTGCCTGTACAAGATGGCGGGGCACCACAGCCCCAATGACTGTCCGAAGTGCTGTATCGAGTGCGTCGACCTGTGCGAGCAGTGCGTTCGTGCGATGGTCCGAGAGAGCCGGTTTGCGAAACGCCTCTGTGCGATCTGTGCCGACGCCTGCGACTGGTGCGCGAAAGAGTGCGGCGAGCACGACCACGACCATTGCCGCGAGTGTGCGAAGGCCTGCGAGCGATGCGCGAAGGAGTGTCGCCAGATGGCGGCGTGACCCACCCGTGGAGCGGCTTGACAAGCCAGCTGATTGAAGGTCGTGCCGCCAGGAAGGGGGCGGCTATCGATAGAGCGCATACAGCACGGCATTCACCGCCAGCTTGACCGCGTCTTCCCCGATGTAGCCCTGGCAGTTGGGCGTCGCCTGCCGTTCGAGGGCGCAGCTGATGTCGTACTTGCTGTAGACGATCGCGAACCGGCCGTCGATTTCGATCCCTTCCAGGAACGGTTCGCCGGCGTTCTCCTGCGTCTCGAACGCCCCCGACTGCGCATTGGCCGTGAGCATCTTTCTTCGAACCTGCCGGACGTCGTGTCCGAGAGCCGGGTGGAACATCTCGTCGGTCGGGGGAATGCGAACGAGGGGCTTGCCGGCGATCTGTTCCGCCAGCCGGCGGAAACTCTCGTCGAACTGCGTCGCGCCGCAGCAGGCGTCGGCGAAGATGAACCCGCCGTTCTCAAGGTAGGCCTTGAGCTTCTCGATCTCCTCCGGAGCCATCGCGAAGTTCTTCCGGCCGTGCATATACAGGACCGGGTGGTCGAACAGGATCGGATCGGTCGCCGACACCGTGGCGGCGTCGGAGGCCGCCTCGATCCCGACCGTCTTGAGGGCCGCCTGGAGATGCCGCAGTGCGTGCGGAGCGGCATCCCATCCGCCGGAGTGCCGCAGCCGGCCGATCCGCAGGTGCCCGCGGTCCAGCTGGTTCTCATTGACCTTGGCGAGTGCTTCCTGCCGCCGCAGCTTGTCATGGACCTCGCGTCCGGTCGCATAGGCGATGACGTTCGTCCCGAGCCGCATCGACCGGACGATCTGCGTCGTGACCTGGATCGGCCGGCCGGGGGGATCAAAGCGGGCCCATTTCTCCCACCGGCAGCCGAGGTCGTAAGGCGAATAGACAATGGCCGTCCGGCAGCCGAAGTCGACTCCCCACAGTTCGGGCGGATTCTCCGTCAGCGCGAACTCGCTCCGATAGATATCGTGCGTCGGAGGGAGCTTTTCGAGGCGATACTCTTCACTGGGAAGCAGGTCCCGGACGAACCGGCGGACGTCGCGGTCGAAGCCGGGGCTGTCGCAGTTCCGCACGATGAACAGGAATCCCCCCTGGGCAATATAGTCTTTCAGGAGGTCGAGCTGCTTTCCCTGGATGGTGCCCAGGTCGCCGTCTCCCGCGATCAGCTGCACGGGGGCCTGCAGCAGGGCGTTCACCCCTTCCCCGTTGGCGGCCACCGCCAGGTCGACCGATTGCCACGTCATGAGCTTCGGCCACTTCGGAAGCTCGGTGATGTAGTCGACGAGGTTGCTGACGTCGCGGCGATGCTTGTTCCAGCTCCGCCCGACCACGTCGCCGGTCACCTGCTCCCGCGGGCCATACTTCAGCTTGTTCACGACGACCGGCGCGAGCCCCTTGGAGAGGAACAGGAGCGCCAGGCTCGTCGCCACGACCTCCTCGCTCTCGTTCTGGCTGCGGTAGCTCCCGTTGACGGGACTCTGCCCGCGGACGAGGAACGATGCCCCCTCCCGGTACCAGTCCTTATCGCCAAAGAAGCGGGTCCCCGTGAACCGTCCCGCGCGCTCGAGGCCGTAAAGGTAGTACAGCAGGTGACCGGCCCCACCGGGATTCGCGGTGACCTGGATGTTCCGCGACATCCAGCGGACCGCGCCGTCGAGAGCGACGTCCCCCGGCTGCTCGACCGAATTGCCGCAGCACTCGATCTCTCCCCCGGGACCGATGTCCGTGTCGGTCTGCAGAAAGCTCTCGACGATGCTGAGGGAAGCGATCCCGGCGACCGTCATGCTGCCGCTCGTCGAGCCGTTCCCGTTGCCGCCGTTGTACGACCAGCCCGCCCCGCTTTGCGTTTCCGGGTTTCCCTCGAGGACGCTGAGCCAGTGGTCTCGGGCGCGTTCCCAGACCTTCTGCTTGACCTGGTAGCCGGCGAAGGAGGCCTCGCGAAGGCCGAGGACGGCGAACTGGGTGTTGCTGTTGTCCCACCAGCCGTCGCCGGCGTGATAGCCCCAGGCGCCCGGGCGGTTCGACGTGTTCTGGGAGGACTCGAGCGCCTTCGCGAACTGTGCGATCCGGGCGGCGTCGCGACGGGGGTTCTTGGCCGCGGCGAGGGCCTGAATGGCCATCGCCAGGTCGTAGACCTCGGCGGGTTCGGGGACGCGCCGAAGGTAGTCGAGCCCTTTGCTGACCGCCGGATCGTCCGTTCCCTTGCCGGAGTTGATCAGGGAAAGCGTCGCCAGTGCCGTGACGCCGATGCCGTAGCGGCCCCCGGTCATCGTCCCGAAGGACCCGTCCGCCTGCTGCTGTGAAACGACATACTTCTGGGCGGCATCGATGGCGTGGATCACGTCCTGGCGGAGCTTGAGATCGTCCCCACGGGCGGGGGAACCGGCCCCGAGTCCGACGACGACCGCCGTCAGCCAGGCGGCCATTGCGCCCGCCATCCTTCCCGTCGCAAACTGTCCAGCCATTTCGACAACTCCCTCCCTTGCCGCGTGACGCCGCGTGTACGACGCCGGCGACCCGGTCAACGAACGAATCGTATCGCCTGCGACGAGTTTTCGGGCAATCTCGACACCGATGCTCGCAGATCTTCAGTCGCTGCGCCCTGTTCCTCTCCGTATAATCTCACGTCAGCGCTCCCCTGTGGAGTGCGATTCGAGGGCAACCGACCGTGTCTGAATTCGTTGAACCACTGGGTCCCCGCATCCTCATCCGCAAGGACGAGAGCCGGCAGAAGACCAAGGGGGGAATCGTCCTTCCCGACAATTCGGAGATCCCGACCATCACGGGCCGGGTCGTCGAGATCAGTGCGGAGGTCGACCGGGACGATGATTTCCCGGTGAAGAAGTACGACAAGGTCCTCTTCCACCCCAAGAATGCGATTCCGGTCGACCTTGAGCCGGACAACGTCCTGTACGTCGTCCCGATCTCCGACGTCGTTGCGGTCTTCCGCCGGAATCCCGCGGGCAAGAAATCCAAGGCCGAGGAGCTCGAAGAGGATCTGACCGACCTTTCGGAATTGTCGGATCTCGACGATACTTCGTCCCCCGAATAGGGGAAGCCCGGAGGGAGAGCCTGCGAGCACTTTCCTGCCCCGGCCGTCGGTCTCGACAGGTTCCCCGTTCGACTCTTCCTCCCCGCCACCGCTTCTTCGTTTTCCTCCATGTCGATTTCCGCCACGGACGAGACCGCGTCTCCCCCCCTCCCTTCCCAGCCGGAGATCGTCGTCCGCGCGGCCCTGGTGGAGGATGTCGACGGGATCAAGGCGTTCATTGTGCCGTTCGTCGAAGCCAAGAAGCTGCTTCCCCGGACGACCCGCGAGCTGAAGAAGCTGATCCAGACAGGATTCGTGGCGACGATCGAAGGACGGATCGTCGGCTTCGCGACGCTCGAGATCTACTCGAAGAAGCTCGCCGAGCTGCGGAGCCTGTGCGTCGGCTCCGATTACCAGGGGCTGGGGATCGGCAAGCGGCTGACAAAGGCGTGTCTCGACCTCGCCCGCGAGCGCCACATTTTCGAAGTGATGGTCTTCACCTCGGCCGACCAGTTCTTCCTGAACTGCGGATTCGACTTTACCCTGCCGGGGGAAAAGAAGGCTCTCTTCGTTCAGATGCGGGAAGAGCCGTAGGGGAGTTTTCAGTCGTCAGTTTCCAGTTTTCAGTCAGGAAACTCAGACGCACGCGTCTGAGCAGGGGTGGCGGAGGGCCTGTTCCGTCCGTTCATCGCCATTCCACATTCGATCAGTCATGCTG
>JAEYWB010000062.1 GCA_023429275.1 Planctomycetota bacterium | reverse complement strand
CGACGGCAGAGCGCCGAGCCTGGTCACCGCGAAGCTCTTCTCGAGCTTCTTGAGGAGATCGGCGGTCGAGAGTCCGCAGCCCGGCAGCAGGCGATTGTAGGGCTCGAGGCCCAGCCGGCTGGTCGGGAAGAAGACCGTGAGGAAATTCTCGTAGCCGAGAGAGGCGGCCGCGGCACTCCGGTGGTTGCCGTCGGCGACGTAAGCGGCCGGCTCCTTCGCGAGGAGATCGGTGAAGGTCCTGATTTCGTCGTCTTTGGTGACCAGCCAGACGCGATGGATGTTCCCCGCCTCGTCGGCCGCCGCGTAGTCGCACGGCCGGGCCGCGGCGTAGCCTTCGAGGGACTTCAGAAGCTCACCCGACTTGTCCTGGACGGCAAGGTTCACCGTCCCGATGTAGCTCTTGATCGTTCGGATCAGCCGGGCCCGTCCTTCCGCCTTCTCCGGCCGGATCCCTTCGTTGCGGATCACTACGCCATTGGGGGTCTTCTCCGTGCGGATCTCGGCGGTCTTGCCGTAGCCGCCGAGCCCCATCTGCGGAGCGCTCGGCCGCTTGGGGGAGACGATCTGGTAAACCCAGAGGAGGTTCGGGACTTCGCGGACGAGTCCGCTCGACTCCCGCAGCCACTTCCACTGTTCGGCGGCGTGCGGCATCGCCCGGGCGTCGTCCTCGGCGTAGATCTCCTCCGCCTTCGCCACGTGGCAGTGCGGCATCTTCACCCGCAGGATGTTCTCGGGACGCTGCTGAAGCAGATCCCAGATCTCCTTGTCCGACTGGAACTCGTCGTAGTTGGGAGCCGAGACCCGCTGGGCGGCATCGCTGCTGACGGGAACGAGGGCGCGGGTGACGGGGCGGATGGAGACCATGCGGAACCTGCTGCGCTGAGAACCGTCAGCCATCAGCTGTCAGCTCTCAGCAGAAGACGTAAAGACCTGAACCATCGGGCCACCGCAGATTGCGGCGCGATGGCCCGCGACGCCAGATAGCGTCTCAATCGCTGAAGGCTGAACGCTGTCGGCTCAAAGCTGACAGCTCGCACCACTACGCCGGGACGTCCTTCAGCAGCGGCGTCAGGTAAGCGACGGTGCTGTCCATCGTGCCGAGTTGCGGGTAGTCCGCCTCGGGGATCTGGATGCGGTACATCTTCCGGAGTTCCATGACGATGTCGAGAAAGTCCATGCTGTCCAGTTCCATCTGCTCGCGGAACGGGACGCCGTCCTTCAGGCCAGACAGATCTTCGTCGGGAGCGATCCGCTCCAGAATGCCGAGAATGACCCGACGAATGTCGGCGGGGGCCATGCGTATCTCCGGTTCAAAAAACTTCAGAATCGACTGACTGCAACGAGTCCAGGGCTCAGTGACGCCTCTCGTTCCCGGCAGGGGACGCCAGTCTAACGGCACCCCCTCCCCCAGCAAGGGAGGGGCCAATCGCGAGAGATCAGGGTCGGCCGTGATCCGGGCGGGGCTGGTCGCTCCCCGGCCGCCCGATGCCGTCCAGCGGCCTCAAATATCAATAATACGAAGTTTAGGTGACCACTTGTTTTTGAAAAATGAAACCCGCGGCGACATCCTCTGTTGACTTGTGAAATCGGCGGACGGATACTCCTTGAAATCCAACGATGCCCGAGCAGCCCGTCACCAACGAATGTCCCTACTGCCGGGAGCCGATGCAGGTTCGCCGGATGGAGTGCGGAAAGTGCCGGGTCGGGGTCGACGCGGTGTTTCCCGCCTCGCGGCTCGGAAACCTGCCGACCGAGCATCAGCGGTTCATCGAAATGTTTGTGCTGGCCGGCGGAAACCTGAAGGAGATCGCCGAGCAGACCGGGGTCTCCTATCCCACGATCCGTTCGCGCCTGCTGAAGATCATCGACATCCTGCGGGCGGAGATCGGCAAGACCTCCGTCACCCGCGGCTCACTCCTCGACGCGTTCGAGGACGAGCCTTCGGCGGCGGAGCTGATCAAGAGCATCTGACCGCCGGACTTCCGCGGCCCCCTCTGGCCGATTGATACACGTGCGCCCGCGGCATGCGAACTTGCGGGCGAAGGGTCCCTTTTCTCGACTTCATTCGACGAGGCGAACCATGTCCGTTTCCCGTTCCGAGGCTGAACAGGCATCGCTCGACAAAGCGCTCGCCGACCCGCTCCTCCTCAATTCCCTCCGCGGCGAGGACGCGCGGCGCACCGGCCAGCGGCGGAAGGCGGCCGTGCTGTGCGGCCTGGTCATTGCCACGGTGGTCTGCTTTCTGGTGATCCGCGCGTCGGTCGCGGCGAAATCGAACTCCCTCGTCGTCGAAGGATGGTCGCTGTGGAACAACCAGAAGTTCGCCGAGGCCGAGGCGAAGTTCTCGGCGGCGGCGAAGGAGTCTCCGGACCAGGAAGACACCTGGAACGGGCTCGGCTGGTCGCGATTCGGCCAGGGAAAGCTCGACGAGGCGCTGGAGGCGTTCCGCAAGTGCCTTGCACTGGCTCCGAAGCATCCGGCCGCCCTCAACGGCGTCGGGCAGGTCCTGCTCTCGCAGCGGAAGTACGACGAAGCCGAGAAGTCGCTTCTTGAGGCAGCCCCGGGGGCGGAGGCCGCCTGGTACGGACTGGGCAAGGTCTATCTCCTCAAGGGAGAGTTCGCGAAGGCGGAGCCGTGGTGGCAGAAGATCGTCAACAAGGACCCCGGCAACGAACTCGCTGCCCAGCTCCTTTCCGCCGCGCAGGCGAGAAGCCTCAGCAAGGAACTGCGAGACCAGATCGAACCTCCCGCCGCGACGGCGGCCGTCAACGGCTGGAGCCTGCTGAACTCGGGACGCCTGAAAGAAGCGCAGGCGGCGTTTGAAGAGGTTCTCAAGAAGACGCCGGACGACCTCGCCGCCGCAAACGGCCTCGGCTTCACGCTGCTCAATCTCGGCGAGCCGGCGAAGGCCAAGCCTTACTTCGAGCAGTGCCTCAAGGCAGACGAGAAAAGTGCGGGGGCGATGAACGGCCTCGCACGCTGCCTCAAGGCGGAGGGGAAGACGGCCGAGGCGATCGTCTGGTGGGAAAAGCTGGACAGCGGCTTTCCGGGGCCCAACGCGGGGACGGTCTTCCTGGGCGACACGTATCTTGAACAAGGGGAGTACGCAAAGGCGATCCCCTACTTCGAAAGGCTCGCGAAGGCGGAGCCCGGGAACTCTCGGTTCCAGCAGTCGCTCGAGAACGCGAAAGCAGGGCTGGCAAAGCAGAAGCGGTGATCGGACTTCCACGGTTCGTTGTGATCTGAACGGCTTCGGATCGAGAGGCCTCCGGTGCTTTGGGGTCGCCCCCGCCGGAGGAGGCTCTTCGATGATCGCTCTTCTTCTGATGCGAGTACGCCTCCCGGAAACGCGGGTTCTTCCGGCTGCTCCTCGAGATCGTCGGCGAAGACGCCGAGGCGGGCCTGACCGTGCAGGAAGGTCTCTTCTTCAAAACTCGGGCGTTCTCCACGCTGTACTCTGCTTCCGAGCCTTGTCCCTTGCGACCGGTGGGGAACCCGGGTATCGACAGGCGACAGTGCAAAGGGACAGCGGCGGTCACGGCCCGGCGGGCAGACTGACGGCTCCCCCCGACGCCTCTGTTGCGGACGTTGCCGGCGATCGCACTCTGTTCCCTGGATTGTGATGGACTCACCGTATGAACCCGATCACCTTCGCGCTGCGTCGACCGTTCGCGGTGATGGTGGCGGTCGCGGCGGTCCTGCTGGCCGGGGCCGTCGCCCTGCGCCCGAAAGCGATCGACCAGGCGTTGCTGAAGTACGGAGTTGAACTCCCCCTGCAGCGGATGAAGGTCGACATCTTCCCGGCGCTCAACCTGCCGGTGATCTACGTCTGCCAGCCGTATGGCGGGATGGATCCGGCCCAGATGGAGGGGCTGCTGACCAACTATTACGAGTACCACTTCCTCTACATCAGCAACATCCACCACGTCGAGAGCCGCAACATTCAGGGGACCGCCCTGATGAAGCTCCACTTCCACCCCGGGACCGATATGGCCCAGGCGATGGCGGAGACGATCAACTACGTGAACCGTTCGCGGGCATTCATGCCCCCCGGCACGGTCTCGCCGTTCGTGATGCGGTTCGACACCGGAAGCGTTCCCGTTGGATACCTGGTCCTTTCGAGCGAGACGAAGACGATCGGAGAGATCCAGGACCAGGCGCTGTTCAAGGTGCGGCCGATGTTCTCGGCCCTGCCGGGTGTTTCGGCTCCTCCTCCGTTCGGGGGAAGCGCCCGGGCGATCGTCATCCGCGCGAATCCCGACCGGCTGCGGGCCTACAGCATCTCGCCCGACGAGGTCATTACCTCCCTGGCGGCCGGCAATGCGGTGAGCCCGTCCGGGAATCTCCATGTCGGCGACAGCTATCCCGTCGTTCCGACAAACGCCCTCGTGCGGGACATCCGTGACCTGGGGGCGATCCCGATCCGGACCGGCGACGGAGCACCGGTCTACATGCGGGACATCGGTACGATCGAGGACTCGACCGACATCGCCACGGGATACGCCCTCGTCAACGGCCGGCGCGCGGTCTACATCCTCGCGACGAAGCGGGCGGAAGCCTCGACGATGAGCGTGATCGACGAGATCAAGAAAGCGCTCCCGACCATGCAGGCGGAACTGCCGGGGGATATCAAGGTCGCCTTTGAGTTCGACCAGTCCCCCTATGTCACCCGGGCAATCCAGAGCCTGCTGACCGAAGGTATTCTCGGGGCCTGCCTCACGGGACTGATGGTCCTCCTCTTCCTTCGCGACTGGCGAAGTGCTCTCGTCGTCGTGCTCAACATTCCGCTCGCAATCATCGCCGCCACGCTGGGACTGTGGGTCAGCGGGCACACGATCAACCTCATGACACTCGGCGGGCTCGCCCTGGCTGTCGGGATTCTCGTGGACGAGGCGACGGTCGAGATCGAGAACATTCACACCCAGTTCGAGAAGACGGACTCCGTCGCGGTCGCCGTCCGGATGGGGAACGCGCAGACCGCCGTCCCGCGGCTGCTTGCGATGCTCTGCGTCCTCGCGGTCTTCGTCCCCTCCTTCTTTATGCAGGGGGCGGCCCGGTCGCTGTTCATTCCGCTGTCGCTGGCGGTCGGCTTCTCGATGATCGCTTCGTACATCCTCTCCAGTACGTTCGTCCCCGTCATGTCGGTCTGGCTGCTGCGGCATGTCGGTCGTCCGCCGGCTGCCACCAGGACGAGGCGGTCGATCTTCGAGCGTCTGACGGGGCTGTACGAGTGGGTGGTCCAGAAGATCGTCACGCTGCGCTGGCTCGTCGTCGGAGGCTACGTCGCGGTCTGCTGCGTAGTGATCGTCGGAGTCGGAAGCCGCCTGGGGCTCGAGATCTTTCCAACGGCGGGCGTCGGGGAATTCCGACTGCGGTTCCGGGCTCCGGATGG
>JAEYWB010000055.1 GCA_023429275.1 Planctomycetota bacterium | reverse complement strand
TCCCGGCTCCGCGCGGAGCGAAGCCAGCGGATCCCCGCCTGATACGACAGACTCTGCATCCGCCCGCAGTCAAAATAGGCCTTCAGGACCCGGGACGTGCCGTAAACCGGGTTCTCCTCCTTCGGAGAATGCTGGTTGCCGAACCAGAGGGGGAGCCAGCTTCCATCGGGCCGCTGGGCGTTGTCGAGAAATCGGAACCCATTCTGGAGAGCGGACTTCGCCTCGTCACGGAGCCTGGCCGATTCCGATGCCGAATCGGCGTCGGCCACCCCCGGCAGGGCGATCCACCGGCAAATCGCCCGCGCGGCGTGGGCGGTGAGGTCGGCCGAGCTTCGGTCGAAGGGAAGCAGCCCCCAGCCCCGGCAGAATGTCGGCCAGCCGCCGTCGCCGTTCTGAAGGTCGACCAGCCACCGGACGCCGCGGGCGAGGGAATCGAGGACCTCCGGCGTTGGCGCGGAGCCGGCGAGGTTCATCACGGCCAGGAGGGCCCCCGGCGTGTCGTCCGCATCCGGGACGCCCCCCGGGAGGTCGGTCCACGCCCAGGCTCCGGGGTCGGCGTTCGTATAAGGGTGCCGGGTCCGATACTGCTGCCGCAGGAGCCACGAGAGGATCGGAGCGCGGGCCTCCTCGGGAAGCCCGGAGCCGAGCGCGTTGACGGCGAGGGTCGTCGTCCAGGTCGCGAGGTTCGTGTCGATCGGCCAGCTTCCGTCGGGCCGGACCGAGGCCCGCAGGAACTCGACGCCGCGGACGACAACCGGGTGTTGAAGCAACCCCATCGCGGCGAGGCTCATGGTGACGAAGCTCGTCAGCGGCGCCGCCTCGAGGAATCCGCCGTTCGGAGGCTGGATCCGGGTGAGAATCCTGAGGCTCCGCTCGCGGGCCATCTCGCGGAGAAGCCGCGTCACCGGGTTCCAGGGCTTGGCGAAGTGGAACCGGACCTGCCCGATGGCGATCAGCGCCGGAAGGGCATAGCTCACGACCGGCAGCCGGACCGTGGCATAGAGCTGATGCGGGACGCACGAGAGCTCGAACGGCAGCGAGGGGATCGACTTCCAGTCGACGAGGCCGGCCAGTGCGGCGTGCGTCAGGATCGGGACGGAGAACGTCCGGTCCTTTCCATAACGGGCGATGATCGCCGGCACGCCCCCAGCGTCATCGACGTACCGCTTCGCCCGCTCGGTGGCGGAGGCATACTGCTTCTCGCCGTCCGCCGCATGGAACACGGCGTAGCAGAGCATCGTCGTCGAGATGTTGCTGAAGCTGAGGGTTGTGTCCCCCCAGCCGCCGTCGGGATTCTGATGCTCCGCCAGCCATTTGAGGCCGCCGCGGATGAGGGAACGGTGCTCTTCCGACGTGGCTCGGGCGCCGGCGTCCTGTTCCGGAGCGATTCCAGGCCGCTTCGTCTCGACCTGGAAAAGGGCCATGACGGCCGTGGCGGTCGAGAGGGCCGACGTCGAGAGCTCACCAACCCAGTGGCCGGCGGGGACACGTTCCCCGAGGAGCCGGTCGACAGCCTTTCCGGCGGCAGTCTCGAGTCGGGGGTCGCCCGGAGCTCGAGAGCCGGGCCGGGGACGGTCGCCGCGGGCCGAGTCGGTCATTTCGCTTCAGCCATCAGGCGGCAGAAGAGCATCCGCCCGGCACTGTTCTGGAGCACGCTCGTCACAACCGTGTCGACGTCGTTTCCGATCTCCTTCACTCCCTGTTCGACAACCACCATCGTCCCGTCGTCGAGGTAGCCGACTCCCTGCCCCATTCCCTCACCTTCCTTGAGGATCCTGATCCGGACGTGCTCGCCGGGGATGAACCGCGGCTTGAGGGCGTTGGCGACGTCATTGAGGTTGACGACTTCGACCCCCTGGACGCTTGCCAGCTTGTTCAGGTTGAGGTCGTTCGTGACCAGGCGGCCGTTCAGCAGGCGGCAGGCCTCGATGAGCCGTTGATCGACCGATTTCCCTTTGGTCGACTCGGTCTCCTGGACCTTGACCTCGATCTTGGGGTTCTGCTGGAGCCGCTTGAGGACGTCGAGACCGCGGCGGCCGCGGCTGCGGCGGACCTTGTCGTGGCTGTCGGCGATGTCCTGAACCTCGTGAAGGATGAACTGCGGCACGACGAACTGCGCGTCGAGGACGTTGGTGTCGATCACGTCGGCGATCCGGCCGTCGATCAGGGCGCTGCTGTCGAGAACGAGCGGCCGTCCCCCCTTGAGCTCACGCGAGAATTCGACGTACGGAATGATGAACCGGAACTGGTCCTTCGTCTGCAGAAGGAACGTCGTGCAGAGGTACGGCAGCATGATCGACGTGACGAGCGTCACGGCCCCGAGGACTCCGACACCGTCTTCGCCGAAGCTGCTGAACACCGGCTGCAGCCCGAGGCTGAGGAGGTGACTCAGGAGCATGCCGATCAGAAGGCCGAAGTAGACGCCGGAGATCACCTCAACGCGCTTGCGGGGGATCAGGACGTCGACCAGCAGGATCACGGCGGCGGCGGCCACCATGATCGAGAAAACAAGAAAGGGATGATCTTCGATGACCAGCGGTGCCCGGAAGAACCGCGGATTCAGAACGTAGGCGAGGGCCGCGCCGACGGCGACCATGAAGTACAGAATCCGAACGATCAGAACGGACATTTCCGTCTCGCACCACGGCAACAGGTGACCACCCGGCGAAGTCCCGTTAACTTCCGTGGGAGGGGGGCCCGACAGGCGGAAAAGCCACCATAGGGCATTGAATTTCGATTTTCCACTGGTGGGGAAAGCTTCCCCGTGTCGCCATCGACCGCTCGATGTTGACTTTTGCGAGTCCGCGGGTGTGGAACGGCCGAGGCCGCAAGAGACCACACAAGCGCAGCACAAACGGAGGACGAAGGGCTGGAAGCGACCTCTCTTCGATTCTCCGCGGTGGTCGTATCCGCACACTTTCCTTCCGCCTCATGGGCGGTTTTCGACCTCCCGGTTCGTCCGGAAAAAAGCGACTGGTCGATCATTGTGCATCAGCTATGATTGATGCTGTCCAGGCGGTGTGCATGCGCAGTCATGGCGGGTTGAGTGCGTCGGGTGTCCCCGACGTCTCTTCAGGCCTGACTCGCGGCGATCACGGCAGTCCCTCATCTGTTGAAACTGTCGAGCCGATGCGGCGGCTCATCCTGGACGGAACCCGTTGACAGGCTCTTCGTTTGTCCGGGTTCAGACATCGGCCAGCGTGTTGCGGCCGGACGTTTTCTGACATTGCCCTACGGATTTCGAGTTGCCCATGAGTCGTCGGAAGAGGGGTTTTACCCTCATTGAACTGCTGGTGGTGATCGCGATCATCGCCGTGCTCGTCGCCATCCTGCTTCCCGCGGTCCAGCAGGCCCGCGAGGCGGCCCGCCGCAGCCAGTGCCTCAACAATCTCAAGCAGATCGGCGTGGCGTTGCATAACTACCAGGAGGCACTTGGTGTCTTCCCGCCCGGGCAGATTCCCACCAATTGCCACGGTCCGAACGCCTGGACCCAGATCCTGCCGTATCTCGACCAGACGGCCTTCTACAACTCGATCAATTTCAACAACACCTGCAACTTCTGGTTCGGCACCACTGGCGGCGGACCGAACGCGACGACTTTCCACAACAAGTCCGTCCCGTCGATGATCTGCCCCTCCTCGCCGCTTCGCACCTTTGTCCCTGAGGCGGGGGGTGCGCCGGGGCCGGCTCCCCTCAATATCCTCCAGGGAAGCTACGTCCTGATCGCCGGGGCGACCGGCTTCAACGAAGTTTCGAACGACGGGAACGGCATCAATTCCCAGGCGGGGGCCTTCCTGCGGGCTCGGTCGCTCACCTTCCGCGACTTCTCGGACGGCGTCTCGAACGTGATCTTCATCGGTGAGCAGTCCAGCTGGGGGCGCGATGCCGCCGGAAACAACGTCGATATCCGCTCGGACCACGATGACGGCATCTGGATGACGTCGCCCGACACCCGGTGCTTCAACACGACGACCATCCGCTACAACGTCGGTGAACGGAATTCGACGCTCCCGGGCGTCGACGGACAGCGCTGCAACTGCCCGATCCAGTCCGCCCACGTGGGCGGGGCGAATGCCCTGCTCGGCGACGGCTCGGTCCGCTTCCTCGGCGATGCCCTCGATATCGTGGTCCTCCGCCGCCTCGCCTCCCGCGATGACGGCCAGCCGGTCGGAGAGTTCTGATCGAGCCCCTCGCTCCGGCAGGGAGATTGTCCAACTTCGATCCGCCGGCTGACCTCAGTCCGGCGGATTTCTCATTCAGGAAGAAAGTTCATGAACCGATTGGCCTCAACCCTGCTGCTCGGCCTGTTGCTCACCGGCTGCGGCGGTTCCGCCAAGCCATCCGGAACGGTCGCCGGCAAGGTGACGTTTCAGGGCGCACCCGTCGTCGAAGGGAACGTGACCTTCATCAAGGTGGGCGGCGGAGGCTCAGGAGCCGGCATGATCCAGTCCGACGGGACCTACACCGCGAAGGGCGTCGACGGAATGCCGCCCGGCGATTATGTCGCCGTTGTCCTTCCGCCCGAGGTGACCCGCGATCGCGGTCCGAATACTTCCCCGGAGACGGTCCTCAAGGATATGAAGGACATTCCGACCAAGTACCGCTCCGACACCACGAGCGATCTGAAGGTGACGATTCGGGAAGGCAAGAACGATTTCAACATCGAGATGAAGTGAGCCTCGCGCATGGGACGCGGCCGTCGACGAACGGAGTCACCGCTGCCGGACCCCCGAGCGTCCGCGTCCCGCGCTGCTGCTGACAGAAGCCGTCCTCAAACGAGAGGGCGGCTTCGTCTTTTTGTCGGGCTCTCCATTCTTGTACTCGTTCTGGCCGGCCTCAGCTGGTGGGGACTCTCCCGGCCGGCCGATTCGCTTCCCCGGCTCCGGACGACATTGCGTGGCGCCCAGGAGGCGCTGCGTCGCCGCGACTTCGCGACGGCGGAGCGGCTCGCCAGAGACACACTCCAGCGGCACCCCCATTCTGTCGAAGCGATCCTGGTTGCGGCTCAGGGGGCGGCGGGGCAGCAGCAGATCGATCGCGCAATGGAATGGCTGCGTTCGATCCCCGCGGACTTCGATCCCTCGGAGGACGCACAGGTCCGGGCTGGACGAATCCTGGGGGGGAGCCTCCTCCAGAACGCGGGGCGATTCTCCGAGGCGGACACGTGGTGGAGACAGGTCCTCCCGGTCGACCGGTCTGCCCCGGTTCTGACCGAATACGCCAAGCTCCTCTGCTGGTCGGGCCGCTTCACGGAAGGCCGCGAACTGCTCGCCGAAACCCTCGGCGAACCGAATCGCCCCATCCAGCATCTCCTGTGGGCGGCCCGGCCCGAGGTGGTGCTTGACCCGCGAATGGCCGCCTCCCTCGACGCGTGGCGAAAAACTTTCGCGCGAGACCCGTTACTCCCCCTGGGAATCGGCGCCTCGGCCGAGCTGCGCGGCGACTGGAGCGCGGCCGAGCGTGCGTATCGCGATGCCCTGGCGATCGATCCGGCCAATCTTGAGGCACGGCTGCGGCTTGGGGCGCGGGTTCTCGAACGCAACGGCGTCGAGTGGGACCGCTGGCTGGAAGAGATCCCCGACGAGATGCGGCCCCATTGCCGCCGCCGCAGCGAGTTCTGGTCTCAGGTCGCCCGCCGAGCGGCAGAACGAGGGAACGATGAAGCGACGCTCGTTGCGAGCCTGCGGGGGCTCGAACTCGACCGACTCGATCGGGAAGCCGCCTACCAGTCGGGACTTCTCGCCGGACGCCTCGGTCTGGCGGACCTGGCGGAACGATGCCGTTCCCGGGCCGCCCGGCTGGACGAGCTCAAGACACAGATGGACCGGGTGATCGATCAGGCCGGCGGAACGGGCGCCCCGGCCGAAGACCTGCTGGCCGTCTGCCGCGGATACCGCGATGTCGGGCGACCGGGCGAGGCTCTCGCCTGGTATCGCCAGGCGGCCTACCGCGACGCGCGAATCATCGAGCCGACCCGGGCGCTGTTCGAAGAGCTGACGCGCGAGCAGAATCACGGGACTGCGGAAGACGGGGCAGTCACCTCGAAAGACCTTCAGGCCGCGCTCGCTCTGCTGCCTGCCGCGGAGAAGGGGACCGCGAATGACCGACCGCTCTTCGCGCTCGTCCGCGACGGAAGCTGGCCCATCCGTTCAATCGAACCGGATTCGCCCGGGCCGGGCCGGGGTTCCGCCTCCCCGTCGGCCTCTGGCCACCGTTCGCTCACATTTCGCGAAGAAGCCGAAGTACTGGGGATTCGGTTCCGCTATCACAACGCCCACGATCCGTCGCAGATCGCGATGCGGATGCAGGAGTTCACCGGCGGAGGGGTCGCCTGGATCGACTACGACTGCGACGGAGCGGTCGACCTGTTTGCGACGCAGGGGACCGCCTGGCCAGCCGACCGGGCGCATCCTGCTGATTCCGGAGATCCTGGCATGACGGACCGGTCGCTGCAGGACGCCTTGTTCCGGCAGCGCGGCGAAAGGTTCTCGGACGTCGCGGCGCACGCGCTTCCGATCGAGGCGGGCTTTGGCCAGGGGGCCGCCGCGGGAGAGTTCAACGAGGACGGGTTTCCCGACCTCTACGTCTCCAACATCGGTCAGGACCGCCTGTTGCGAAACCTCGGAGACGGGACTTTCGAAGACGCGACCGCGGAAGCGGGCATCGTCGAGGAAGCCTGGTCGACGAGCGTCTGTCTCGCCGACCTGACGGGGGACGGTCTCACCGACATCTACGTGGCGAACTATGCGGAGGGGGGGAACGTCTTCACGGAGATCTGCCGCGACCAGGCCGGGGTGTCACGGTCCTGCAAGCCGACGATCTTCCCCGCCGCCCCGGATCGGTTCTATGTGAACCAGGGGGACGGAACGTATCGCGAGGAGTCGGCCCCTCGCGGCCTCACGGGAGAGAACGGCCGGGGACTCGGCGTTGTCGCCTGGGATGCCGACGACAGCGGTCGGCTGAGCCTCTTCGTCGCCAACGATGGGACCGCCAACTTCTTCTTCGTCCCGCGCGACGACAAGGGCCGGAGGACGTTCCATGAAAGCGCTCTCGAGACCGGCCTCGCGTTCGACGAGTTCGGGAAGCCGCAGGCCTGCATGGGAGTGGCGGCGGGGGACGCAGACGGAGACGGGCGGACCGACCTGTACGTGACAAACTACTTCCGAGAGTCGAACACGCTGTATGCCGCACAAGGCGGGGGAGCATTCCGGGACGCGACCCGTGAGGCCAGGCTTCGCGAGCCGAGCCTGCAGCAGCTCGGTTTCGGAACGCAGTTCCTCGACGCCGACCTCGACGGGTGGGAAGACCTTCTCGTCACGAACGGCCACGAGGGGGACTACCGGGACCTGGGAATTCC
This sequence comes from Planctomycetota bacterium, assembly GCA_023429275.1. Classification (GTDB taxonomy): domain Bacteria; phylum Planctomycetota; class Planctomycetia; order Planctomycetales; family Planctomycetaceae; genus Planctomyces_A. The sequence goes on along the minus strand of JAEYWB010000055.1, from coordinate 467 downwards.
GTTTGCCATGCCTCCGCAGCTGTTCCGCAACTCCGGAGGACGAGAGGGATTCTCGGAGATTCCTCGCGCCGCGGCCGGCCCGTATTTTGAGAAGGACTACATCGGCCGGGGCCTCGCCGTCGCCGACTGGAATGGCGACGGGCAGGTGGACGCCGCCATCACCCACCTCGACGCACCACTGGCCCTGCTCACGAACACCTCTCCGCAGGTGGAACGGCCGCTGACTGTCCGGCTGAAGGGGACCCGCCTGCCGCGCGACCCGGTCGGAACCCGCGTGACCGTTTTCCCGATCCGCGGAGAAACCCTTTCGAGAACCCGGCAGCTCACCTCCGGGGATGGCTATCTCGCCACGAACGAGCGGGCTCTCAATATTGCGGCGGGGGATGGGCACCCCGTCCGGATGACGGTGGCCTGGCCTGGGGGGCCGGTCGCGGGCCGCGGGGGGGTGCCGGGGGGGGGGGGAAAGG
>JAEYWB010000049.1 GCA_023429275.1 Planctomycetota bacterium | reverse complement strand
ACTTTCCCCCCGGCATCGTCGACGAAGTGATCGTGGTCGACGACTGCAGCCGCGATAACACCGTCGCCGTCGCGAAGGAACTCGGCCTCACGGTGATCACCCACGAGAAGAACACGGGCTACGGGGGGAACCAGAAGACCTGCTACCGCACCGCGCTCGAGTGCGGGGCGGATTACGTCGTCATGATCCACCCCGATTACCAGTACGACTCGCGGGCGATCGGAATCGCCGTCGACGTCAAGCGGCTGGGGACCTGCGACGTCGTCCTCGGCTCCCGCATCCGGACCCGCTGGGAGGCACTCCAGGGAGGGATGCCCCTCTGGAAGTACGTCGCCAACCGGCTCCTCACGCTGACCGAGAACCTCGCTCTCGGCCAGAACCTCGGCGACTTCCATAGCGGTTTCCGGGCCTATCGCCGGGAGGTCCTCGAGCGGATCCCGTGGCAGAACAACACCGATGACTTCGCCTTCGACAGCCAGTTCCTCGCTCAGGCGGTCTACTTCAACTTCAAGCTGGGAGACATCCCGGTTCCGGTGAGATACTTCGACGAAGCCTCGAGCATCAACTTCCGGCGGTGCATCAAGTACGGCTTCACGACGCTGTGGGTCCTGGCTCAGTTCTGGCTGCAGAAGCTGCGGCTGGGGCGGTTCAGGATCTTCGAGAAGAAGACGGCTTCTCCGCTGACGCCGTGATCGCTCCACGGTGAGGCGGAAAGCCGGAAGCGTTCGCGGTGCCGCGGTCAGGAGTTGCCATGACCAGTCCGCAGAACCCGACAGACCGCCGCGGCCCCTGGCTCCTGCTGGTCGGTCTTGTGCTGACGGCGGTGGTCTGGGGATTCGGTCCTCGCCCGCCGCAGGTGGAAGTGGAGTTCGCCCGGTCCGCCGTCGTTTCGCTTTCGACCGGCAACTGGCCGGCGCTTCGGGGAACGCTCGGCGAGGCTTTTGCCAGTTACGACCCGCAGGTCATTGTGGAAGAGATGGCGGAACTCTTTCCCGCGGAGACTCCCCAATCCATCGCCGCAGACAAGGTCGTCACGAGTTCAGACAGTGGCGGCAAACGGACAACGACGGTCCTGCTGAAATGCACGTACGAGCAGGCTCGGCCGCTCAACGTCACGATGAAAGTCGTGGGCCCGGTGGGAGCATTGACGCTCGATGACATTCGGGTCACGCGTCCGGCCGCGCCGGATGCACCGCAGGCCGAGGCGATGCCGAAAGAATCCGTCTGGAAGCTGCGCCTGACCAGGCTGGCGTTCGCGGCGGGGGCAGCCTTCGTGTTCGGCTTCTCCGTTCGAGAGTGCGCGCTCTGCCTGAGGCGTTCGAATCCGGAAGGGGGCATCCTCCGGGCTCTCCTGTCGCTCGTCGGGCTCGGAGGACTGACCCTCGACTGGGACAGCGGCACAATCCTGTTCTGGCCCTTCCAGATCCTGGCGGGGTCCGCTGCGGCCAGTACGTCCGTCTTCAAGTCCGAGTGGCTGATCTCCATCGCTGTCCCCGTGGGCGCTCTCTATGTCTGGTCACAACGGCGGCGCCGGCAGCAGTACGACGCCCTGAGAGAGGTCGCGGAGACCCTCTCAACCGAGAGTCCGACTCCCTGAAGCGACCGGTTCAGTGGGCGGCGAAAGATCGAAGCCCTTGAAACGACAACAGCCGCGGAGGCTTTCGCACTTCCGCGGCTGTATTGTTCGCGAACTGCAGTCACAGTTCTGAACTCAAATCGGACGATTACCGGCCTGCCCCCGACGGTGCCGGACGGCGACGGCGGCGGGGACCAGCCTGAGCGGGACGTTCACCCTGCTGGCGTTCGAAACGCCGCTCGCCGGACGGACGGCCTTCGCCCTGGCGGTTGTCGTGGCTGCGGCCACCCGATCCCTGGCGGTTCTCGAATCGACGGTTGTCACCGCCCCGGTTCTCTCCGCCCCGGCTGTGTGCCGGACGGCCTTCGCCGCTGCGGCTTGCCGGGCGGTGTTCGCCCTGCGGTCGCTGCGGCTGCGGGCGACGGGGCCGGCCACCGCCCTGATGGCGCGGGCCGCGACGGTTTCCGTCGTTCGAAGGACCGCGAGCGAGGCGTTCCGCTTCAGGGGTCGGCAGGACCGCTCCGGCGATCGCCTTCTTCTCGATCGTCAGCTTGATCGTCCGTTCAATCAGCCGCAGATCGGCGTGGTCCTCCGGCGTGCAGAAGGTGACCGCGATGCCGTCGCTTCCCGCGCGGCCCGTCCGGCCGATGCGGTGAACGTAGCTCTCGGGGTCGACCGGCATGTCGTAGTTGATGACGTGCGAGATTCCATCGATGTCGAGGCCGCGGGCGGCAACGTCGGTCGCCACGAGGACCCGGATGCGGTTCGTGCGGAAGGCGAGCAGGGCCCGCGTCCGCATGCTCTGCGTCTTGTCGCCGTGGATCGCGTCGACCGTCACGTCAGCCTGGCTGAGCTGCTTGGCGACGATTTCGGCCCGCCGCTTCGTCCGGACGAAGACCAGAACCTGCGAGAGATTGTTGTCTTCGAGCATCCGCTCGAGGGTCTCACGCTTGGCGCTGTTGGGCATCATCAGGACCCGCTGCTCGACGCGTTCGGTCGGCGTCGACTGCGGGGCGACGCTGATCCGCACGGGATCGGCCAGGAGCGAGTGGGCGAAATCGGCAACGGCCGGCGGCATCGTGGCCGAGAAGAACAGCGACTGCCGGTCTTCCGGAAGCTTCGCCGTAATCCGCTTGAGGTCGGGCAGAAAGCCCATGTCGCACATCTGGTCCGCCTCGTCGAGGATCAGGACCTCGACCTTGTCGAGCCGGACATGTCCCTGGCTCATCAGGTCCTGCAGGCGGCCCGGAGTGGCGACGAGGACATGCACGCCGCGGCGGAGGGCGTGGACCTGCGGTCCCTGTCCGACGCCGCCGAAGATGACGGCGGTGCGGACATAGGTGTAGCGGCCGTAGGTCTGGAGGCTTTCGCCGATCTGCGAGGCGAGCTCGCGGGTCGGAGAGAGAATCAGCACCATCGGAGCGTGCGGCTGCGTGCTGCGGCGCTCTTCGTGGATCTGGCTCAGGATCGGCAGGGCGAACGCGGCGGTCTTGCCGGTACCGGTCTGCGCGGTGCCGAGCACGTCCCGACCTTCGGCAATCGGCGGGATCGCCTGGGCCTGAATCGGGGTGGGAGAGGTGTAGCCTTCTTCGGTCAGGACCTTCTGGATGTCCTGGTGGAGGGGAAGCTCTGCAAACGTCACGGTCTCAACGGTCTTCAACTCGAACTCTCAATCGGAAACGGAAATCAAACGGGTCCTCCCTGCATGACGGGCCAGGCCGCTCAAGGCGACCGCCTACGCACGAAGAAGAACGCCCAGTCCTCCGGACCACACGGTCCTGGAATCTGAACTGGATCACCCGCGAGTGTGCGGCCGGTGCATGTTGCGGAATGCCATACCACCCAAGGCCGTAGGCCCTGAAGGCTGCTCCCGATCACCGATTGACCGCAGATCCCTGGTCCGGATCATGAGGCGAATCGTCACGCAGAAACCACACCGTGTTGCGTTTGCGTTGGCAAGAAGTCTTGAAGGCGACCGGTCCTGGTGTGGAGAGCGTTTCGAATGAAATCGAACACGGTCTCGGAGGACACGGGCCACACATTCCCACGAGCGGGGGATGCCAAAACGAGCAAGCACGTGCAAATACAACCCTGCCGGGCGATCCCGGCATCCATGGGTGTTGGCGGAAGTCTACAGCCGGCAGGGCATTCTGGACAGGGCAAATGCGCAAGAGGGGGCAGATTCCCGGCGATGTCGGCCACGTCCGCCGCGATTCTGCCGGTCGCACCTTCGTCGGCCACGGGTTCAGGAGTGTTCCGAGGGCTCGGCCAGGAATTGCCTCAAGTCGCCCGGAGGGACCTCGAAAACGACCTCCCGACCGCACGAATTCCCACCGCCGCTTGTTGACGGTTCAGGATCCGCCGTGTTCGAATGGCCATCCCCCTTCCTGTCTCTCCCATCGTTTCGCCTCATTGAGTCCGGGAGCCGCCGTGAGCAACTTCAACTCTGAGAAAAACCGCGTGGTGTGGGTCGATATCCCGGTGGCCGACCTCGACCGGGCAACACGGTTTTATGCCGCCGTCCTGGCCAACCAGGTCGAAAAGCAGGAGTTCAACGGCTACCAGTTCGCCGTGCTCGACCACCAGGACGGAAACGGCGGATGTCTCGTCCCGCATGCCGACCAGATCGGCACCAAGACCGGGATTCTCGTCTACTTCAATGCCGAGGGGCGGATCCGCGACGCCGTCGCACAAATCGAGAGGCATGGAGGCATGGTGACCGAGCAGGTCCATTCGATCGGACCACATGGTTTCCGGGCCCTGGCCCTCGACAGCGAAGGAAACCGGATCGCCCTCCACTCGTCGGTTGATCGATAGGACGGCGCTGTCGCCGAAGGCCAGCCTGGGCCGCCCCGTGCCGATTCGAGGGATTCTCCGGAAGGCCACCGGATGATCGCGCTCGATGGCCGGTCGCGCGGATTTACTCCAGCGTCGCCTGAGAGGCCCGTCCGCGGTTTGCCGTTGCGAACGGCCGGAGCCCGCCTTTCGGCTTCCCATCATTCCCGCGGGCGTCGACAATACTCTGACGGGAACATTTCAGGCGACGCTTCTGTCGCTGTGACCTTCAGGCGAGTGCATGGAAAGCGAGAGACGGTTGAGTTGCGCAGTTTCGAGCGGTTGGCCTCGCCGCCTGACGCTCTGCGCGCTCGCGCTGCTCATTGCATGGCCCCTCCTGGCCCAGGTCCCCGGCACGGCGCCACGAAAGCCCGTGATCGAAGAGTTCGAGGTCCCCGCCTCGCAGCCTGATCTCTGGCCGCCGGGAACCTGGCAGCCGGTCCCTCGAGAGGGGTACCGCGAGTTTCTGACGGATTTCGAGCGCCCCGACGACGCCGCCCCGGCCCCGGTGCCGGTCCTGGAGACTCTGACGCTCGACGCCACCCTCGCGGCCGATTCTCTCATCGGAACCTTCACGGGGGAGGTCACCCTCCCTGAACGGCCAGCCGGAGAGGAGGGAAAGGGATCCCAGGGGACCGGACCGGGCGTCCTCGATCTGACCGGAACGGAGCTCGCTCTCTCCAATCTTCAGTGGGACGACGAGCCCGCTGTCTGGGGAGTCGGGCCCGAGGATCGCCTCCTCGTCGCGCCAGCTCCTCCGAAGAAGCGCCTTGTCGGCCAGTGGAGCCTCCGGGGGAGCGTCGTATTCGACGCCCTCGAATTCCGCGTCGTAGGACTGCCGGCGCTCGCCTCACGGATCCGACTCACACTCCCCGCCGCCTGGTCGATCACCGCCGATTCGCCAGTCCAAAGCTCCGCGGCCCAGCGTCCTGCCGCCCGAGGCGCCACCGGCGAAAGCTCTGCGGCCCCGGCAGCTGCTCCTCCCGCTCCTCCGCGAGGAGCGACGGAGGACGAGGGGACGCGCGTCTGGACGATCGATCTCGGCCACCGGCGCAGGACACGGCTGACGATCCAACGTCCCGGCCTTCGGGCCGCCCAGGCTGGTCACGTCGCCTGCGAGTCGGACACCGTCTTCTCCGTCACACGAGGCGGAGGAGGGCTCGACTCCGTCACCGACCTGCAGCTCCTCGGGAGCCCCCCCTCTCCGCTCGAGCTCGACGTCCCACGTGAACTTCAGGTGACCTCCGTCTTCCTCGGCGAGATCCCCATCCGCACGCGTCGGGAGCCAGGGGAGACGACCGACCGCGTGAGCCTCGATATCCCCAGGCTCGAAGGAGACACCCGGGTCTCGCTTCGGATCCGTGCGAACCAGGCGGTCCGCTGGGGAGGGAAGGCGATCTCGGCCGCCGAGCTCTCGGTCCGCGGTGTTCCTCCCCTTCGCAAGGGGGTCACGTTGCAGGTCGACCGCCCGATGGAGCTGCAGAACCTTCAGGTCCGCGGGCTGGAGCAGACCGACGTCTCGGCGGACGGCGTCCGCGAGACGTACGTCTTCAATGCCACATCGCGGGACACCGCCGTGCAGATCGCGGTCTCCGAGCCGGAGGTGCGACTGACGACGGACTGCTGGGTCCTGGCGGACCTTCGCAGCGAGAACCCCGTTGTCTGGCAGGTCTGGTCGCTGCAGTCGGCGGCCGGGGAAACCTACCGCCTCGACGTTCCGGTCCCCGAGCCCTGGGAAGTCGTGCAGGTGGCACCGGTGTCGGAGACCCCCGAATCCGCGCTGTCTCAATGGAACTTCGAGAAGAAGGGGACGCAGGGGGGAGTCCTCTCGGTCGAGTTCCGCCGTGGTCTCACCCCCCAGACGCCGAAACGGATTCTCCTCGAGCTCCGCGGACAGCCGATTCCCCGCCTCCCTCCAGTCGCACAGCCCCGG
>JAEYWB010000017.1 GCA_023429275.1 Planctomycetota bacterium | reverse complement strand
GAGCATGATGCTCCCGTTCCTGGACCAGGTGGGTCTTTACAACCGGATTGACTGGACTGCCAACATCACCGCCGCGGCGAACGATGTCCCTCGACTGGCGGAACTCGCCGTCTTCCGTTGTCCGTCGGACTTCCGGAATCCTCAGCCCGCCACCGGCGGCGCCATCAACTACCACGGCAACAAGGGGACGACCGCCTACTGGCTCGATCCGGCCCAGACGAACGGTGTGATGGTCCCCTACAACTGCGTCTCGATCCGGGACATCACCGACGGCACGACGAACACCGCCGCCTTCGCCGAGCGGGTTCTGACCGACGGGAACATCGGGATCAGCAGCCCCGAGTCGGACGTCTACACGACGATGGGTGCGCCGACCACGCCCGACCAGGCGGTCCAGCTCTGCTACTCGATCGACACCAACGATCTCACGAAGCAGTTCCCGATGTTCATGGGAGCGCCGTGGCTGCACGGGCAGCACTGCTATCTCCATAACGATACCCCGAACCGCCGGGCCTGCGGCTTCCTGCCTGACCGGGCCACGATGCCGCCGAGCAGCCGCCACACCGGCGGCGTCCACACTCTGCTCGCCGACGGCAGTGCCCGGTTCATCAGCGACAACATCAGCCTCGAGACCTGGCGCGGCCTCGGAACCCGGGCCGGCAAGGAACTCATTGGAGAGTTCTAGACCGGCGGAGCGCCCCTCTTCGCCACCTGTGCACAGAGGGCCCGGAGAGCCCTTGATGTTCTCCAGGACCTCTGTGGCCGATCCATCTCCTGTTTTCTCTCCTGCGCAAGATCACCGTGATTGACCTTCCTCGTTCATCCCCGCGCGTTGCCCGGTTGGGCCGGCTCCAGGCGGGCCTCATTCCTCTCGTGTTCGCATTTCTGATGCTGACCGGTTGCGAATCCGGGCCTCCGATCTATCCGGTCGAGCCCGATGCCGCGAAGCAGTCGCTCGAACTCGTTCTCAACGGATGGAAGGAGGGGAAGCCGATCGACGCGTGGCTGACCGCGAACCCCAGGATCGTCGTCCAGGACCATGACTGGTCGATGGGGCGAAAGCTGATCGGCTTCGAGATCGGCAAGGGAGAGGCAATCGATGCCAACCTTCACAACGAGGTCACGCTGACCCTCGACATGGACGGGAAGCCGTCGCCGAAGAGGGTCACCTATCTCGTCGGAACGAAGCCGGTCATCACCGTCTTCCGCAAGCTCGGTCCATAGTCTCGCAAACGACCGCGCGAACCGCCGGCCGCGGGTCCTGATTCACCTCATCATTTCGGATGCTCTCATGAAGCCGCTCCTCTCCCGGTCAATCCCGCTCTTCTCCGCTCTCCTGTGCACCGGCCTTGCCGTTGCGGAGGCCCCCGGATCGAAGTCCGCGGAGGCCACCCCGCCGCCGGCCCCCGAACTGACGTCGGAAGCGCAGGAGGCGGCCGACCTGCTCAAGAAGACCCTGCCGCCGGACTCCGAAGCCCGGCGGATGCTCGACGACATCCTGAAAGGGGCCATGCTCGGACCGACCGACGGCTGGTTCGCACTGTCGCGGTCGCACTCGCGGTATTCCTGGCCGAACCTCAAGAAGCAGTTCGACACGGACGGCGACGACCGTCTCACCGCCAGGGAGCTGCGGCTGGAGGAGAAGCCGTTTGCGCGTCTTGACCGGGACGGCGACGGCGCCGTGACCGCCAGGGACCTCGACTGGAGCGAGCCGACCATGTCCCGCTCGCCGGCCAACTTCGTCTTCGGCCGGTCGGACCAGGACGGGAACGGCAAGGTGACCGCCGAGGAATTTCAGAACCTGTTCCGCCTTCTTGGAGGAGAAGAAGATGGCTTCCTGTCGCTCGACGAGGTCCGCGAGCAGCTTCAGCCTTCCTCGGCGTCAGCGCCAGGCTCTGCCAGGCCGGCTGACACACCGAGCGCGAGCACGCTCGTCCTGGGGCTGCTGAGGCAGGAGATCGGCTCACAACTCCCCGGTCCTGATCTGGAAGCCCCCGCGCCGGACTTCACCCTGAAGAGTCTCGATGGAAAGACCGTCACCCTCTCGAAGGAGATCGGCGAAAAGCCGGTCGTCCTGATCTTCGGCAACTTCACCTGCGGCCCGTTCCGCAGCCAGGCCGGAAACATCGAGAAGTTCTACAACCGCTATCGCGACCAGGCGAAGATCTTCCTGGTCTATGTCCGCGAGGCACATCCCCAGGACGGCTGGTGGATGAACTCGAATCGCCGCATCGGAATCGATCCGAAGCAGCCGCTGACGGACGCCGAACGCTTCGGTGTCGCCCAGACCTGCCAGAAGCATCTCGATATCGATCTGCCGTTCCTCGTCGACACGATCGACGACGCCGCCGGCGCGACCTACAGCGGCATGCCGAACCGCCTCTACGTCATCGACGCCAAGGGGCGAATCGCCTTCAAGAACGCCCGCGGCCCGTTCGGCTTCAAGCTCCGCGAAATGGAACAGGCCCTGATTCTCACCCTCGCCGAACCGGCGGAAGGGCCGAAAGTCGGCCAGGCTCCGTAACAGGAATGACGGCGGGCGTGGAACGGCCGGCCCCGGTCCCGCTCAGACTCCTCCCCTTCTCCAGGCTCCGTCCAATGTTCAAGCTCTCCTGTGGACCTTCCGCGAACAGCCCCCCTGTTGCTCTCGCTTTGGCCGTGATCGTCCTCGCTTCGTCGCCTCTCTACTCCGAAGAGACGTCTATGCCCCTTCCGATTCTCTCCAACGAGCAGGCCTGGGAACGGCTCCCGGCGGCCGCATCAGGACACGGCGCCCCGCTCCCCGCCTGGGCGCGGATTCTGGCGGCGGAACTTCCGCGATCGACCGCCGCCCTGCTGCAGCTTGACCTCGCGCAGCGGACGAAGGGCCCCATCCCGCTCGGTCTGCGGGCCGGAATGCGGGCCGTCACGGCCCGGGCACTCGGGGCAAGTTATGCGGAGGCCCAGGCCCTTGCGGATGCGAAACGCGCCGGCGTCGATACGGCCCGACTCGAGGGGCTCGGGAAGGTGGGGAATCCCGGGTGGTCCGCGGAGGAGCGGAAGGGACTCGACTTCGCCCGGAAAATGGCTCTCACGTCCAGTGACGTCACGGACGCCGAGTTCGCCGGCCTGGTCGAGGCGTTCGGCGAGCGGACGGCCGCCTCAATGGTCCTTCTGACGGCTTATGCGAACTTTCACGACCGCCTTCAGATCTGCCTGCGGGTCGACGCCGCGGGAGCCGACGCGGCCCCCGCCGACGTGTCGTTCGCGGCCGACGAGCTTTCGAAGTCTTCGCCCCCGCCGACGCTTCCCCCCTGGCCAAAGGAGCCTGGCAAGGCCGATGTCGCCGCCGACGGGGAGTGGTCGCGTGTCAGCTACGAATCGCTTCAGGAGAAGCTCGCCTCCCAGCGGGCCAGGCCGACGCGGCTTCGAATCCCCGCGTGGAACGAATTCTCCGGCACGATTCCGCCGGGGCTCTTCGAGCGCCCCAGCGACATCGTCTGGTACCGCATCGTGTTCGGTTACGCGCCGGAGCTCGCCGGGCCGTTCGAGGTCTATCTCCGGACTTCCGGCTCCGAGATCGGCCCGCGGCTCGACCGGATCTTCAGCGGCAGCCTGTTCTGGGTGGTGACCCGCTCGCTCGACTGCCCCTACTGCATGGGGCACTGCGAGATGAACTGGGAAGTCGCGGGCCTCAAGCCGGCGGAAATCATGGAGCGCAGCCGCCGCCTCGCGAGTGACGATTGGTCGGCGTTCTCTCCCGCCGAGCAACGGGCCTTCGCGTTCGCGCGGAAGCTCACCCGCTCGCCTTCGACGATCGGCACGGCCGATGTCACGAGGCTCATTGATGGCTTCGGGACGTCGCGCGCCGTCGCGATTCTCCTGAACACCAGCCGCTACCACTACATGACGCGGATCTCCAACGGATTCCAGCTGACGCTCGAGAGCAAGAACGTCTTCTACGATTACTACAACACGCGGCCGCCAGTGACCATGTCGTCGCCAGTGCCGGTCCTCACGGACGAGGAGGCCTGGAAGGCCCTTCCACAAGTGACATCTGAGGCGGGCCAGCCTCTCCCCATCTGGGTCCGAGCCGTCGTCAGCCAGCTTCCGCGGACCGCCGCGGCGATGCTGCAGCTCGATTACGCCCATCGGACCAGGAGTCCTCTCGACCCCGCGCTCCGGGCGAAGATGCGGTGGGTCATCGCC
>JAEYWB010000923.1 GCA_023429275.1 Planctomycetota bacterium | reverse complement strand
GGGCAGTACGGACCGCAGCCAGGCCCCGGCCCGGTGATCCAGCAGACGTCAGGCACCGCGCCCCGGGCGGTGCGGCGGTAACCAGGCCCCGTGGTGCCGACGGCAGGAATCGCAGCCTCCCGGCCTGAATCGATCCCAGCAACCTCCCCACCGACCAGACACACGCGGCCCGCCGGGGCATCTGTCCCGGGCCGCTTTCACGACACGAGGCAATCGATGTCCAACACCTGGAAAGCTGCCACGCTCGGGGCCCTCATGGCTTCCGCCATGGGAACCGGAGGCTGCTGTCACCACCGGGCCTGGTGCCGTCCGCAGTCATGCGAGCCCGCGTGCGAGCCGTGCGCGTGCGAACCCACCTGCGAGCCGGCGTGTGAACCGTGCGGCTCCGACTGTGCGCCTCGCTGCCGCACCGCGTGGCTCGACAACCTGTTCCTGCACTGCGCGGCGAAGCTTCATCGCCGATCGGGCGCGATTCCCGACACGCTTCCTCTCGGAAGCACCGTGCGGGCGCATTACCAGGTGATGGAGACGAATGCCGAAGCGACCGACTTCGTCTTCCATCAGCACGACTTCGTCGGCGAGACGGCCGAGCTGACGAGCGACGGCAAAGACAAGCTGATGGAGATCCACGCCCGGATGAACGCCCAGCCGTTCCCGGTGATCGTCGAGCGGACGACGAACAACGCCGATCCGGAGCTCGACGCCCTCCGCCGCAACCTGATCGCCCAGATCCTCACCGACTTCGGGCACTACGACGCCCAGCAGCGGACGGTCGTCTCGACGCCGTACGGCCCGGGCTTCACGTCGAATCAGGCGGAACAGACCTATACCCGCCACATCTTCAACGGCAGTGGCACCACCGGCAACAACAACTTCGGTGGCAACGGAGTCGGCGGCGGCAACGGCGGCGGATTCTTCTGAGAGGACGGAGAGCGGCCCGCTGTCAGGCGTCGGCGTCTTCGCTCTCCGGACCAGACGCATCGCCCTTCCACAAACAGACAGGGACGGTCCTTTCGGACCGTCCCTGTTTTTTCGTCGATCGAGCGTGGCTTGGACGCGCTACGGCAGCTCGACCGTCTTGCGGCTGGCCGGACCCCCCTGAGCCTGGACGATCACGACGGCGGTCGAGTCATCGACCTTGTCGAGCTGGACGATGTCCTTGAGGTCGGCGACCGTCTCGAACTTCTGTCCTGCGGTCCCCCCGCCCGTAACCGGGGTCGTGATGCCGGCATCCCGCTCGAGGTCATCGGTGCTGACCTTCATGACGCCGCGGCTGTTGTTCGTCACGAGCAGGAAGTCCTTGCCCCCCTTCTTGTAGGCGATGATGTCGAGCGGGCGGTTGCGGTTGCCGAGCTCGGCGACCGTCGTTCCCTTCACCTTCTCGCCCGAGGCGACCGCCTTGACCGGGAAGCGGACGAGGGGCGTGCACTGGAAGCCGGCGAGCACCTGCGGCTGGCCGTCGATCACGAACGGCACGAAGGTCAGGATCGGCGACAGGCTTTCGATCCGGCCGTGCGCGCCGTGGTAGATCTCGAGGTTGACTTCCTTGTCGGGCTGGCCGAACGGGAAGAGGAACGACCGGACAGCCGAGCCTTCTTTCGAGAGGCCCGATACGATCACCTGTCCGTCAACGAACGCCAGGTCGGTGATCGAGCTGTTGCGGGGGTTGCGGCGGCGGTTCCCTTCTCCCGTTTCCCCGTCGGCAGGGGGGTTCGAGAGAGCGCTCTTGGAGAAGGGGATCTTCTCGAGATTGACGACACTCAGCGTCCCGGCGCCGTCGACCTTCACCAGTCCCGGCTTGCCGCCGGCCGAAACGGAGAGGTAGACGTTCCCGCTCTTGGGGTTCACGGCAAGATCATTGATCGTGAGCTTGGCGGCGTCGACGCCGAGCAGCTTCGCCGCTTCGACATTGATGCCGTCGATCGTCCGCTGCGACGGCTTGTCGCCCCCCTTGTCCCCCGTCTGGATGGCGACCACGGCGGCTTCCCGGGTGTCGCCGATGAACAGGACCCCGTCAGGCCCGAACGCGAGAGGCCCGGCCGACTTGAGGCCCGGGTTCCCTTCCGTGAGGCCGTAGATGTCCGCCGCACTGGCGATGCGGGCGGTGACCAGGGCCATGGCCGCGGCCCCGCTGAAGACTCGTGACAAGAGCGACATGATTTCCCCTTTGTGAATGGCGACGAGAACTCGTGCGGATAGAGCACACGCGGCGGAACGGGATGGTACCCCTGCCCGCGACGGACTCTCAAGGACCGCGCGTCGAGTTGAGGCCCGCCAGCAGAGTCTCAAGACTGGATGAATTCTCTTGGAGGGTCCTTGGAGGCGCCCTGCTGGAACAGCCCTACTCTTTGAACTCCAGGACATCGCCCGGCTGGCACTCGAGCGCCCGGCAGATCGCCTCGAGTGTCGAGAAGCGGATCGCCTTCGCCTTTCCGTTCTTCAGGATAGAGATGTTCGCCATCGTAATGCCGACCTTCTCGGCGAGCTCGGTGACGCTCATCTTCCGCCGGGCGAGCATGACGTCGATGTTGATGATGATGGGCATAAGGGGGCGAGAGCCTCAAACCGTCAGGTCGCTCTCGGATTTCAGATCGACCGCTCTCTGCAGGACCTGTTCGAACGTCGCCGCCGCGGTCGCGATGACGATCGAGCCGAAGATCAGGAAGACCCCCATCATGACCCCGCCCGCCCGATCATCGCTCTCCTGCACCAGGAGGAAGATCTCACCGATCACGACGAAACCGATGAGGGCGACCGCGCAGTACTTCACCGTCCGCAGGGCATTCACGGCCGCCTGCGAGAAGATCTGATCGCGACCGGCGTATCCGAGGAGCTTGAACCCGCGGGAGAGGGCCACGAAGAACGGAATCGAGCCGAAGTACACATACGCCAGAAACGGATCCTTGAAGTAGACCTCAAACGCCGTGGCGTGGGCGTTTCTCCCTTCGAAGTGCGGCATCGTGAGCATGAACGCCAGAGCGCCGAGACCGATGAGCACGATCACGGCTTGAAGGAACGCCGGAGAGGTCCGTTTCAGCAGTGGTCGCTTCGTGTCGGCCATGCTTCCAGCATAGCCGCGAATTTCCGAGAAACAATATCTATTTATCGATATTCGTGATGTCGCGGTCGTCCTGCAATTCGGTCCTCAAGGCCAGTCAACAACGAAGACGGTGTGCCGGCCCTCTTCGTCCCTGCCATGGGTGACCTGGTTTCGCAGACGGCACCTACGGGTCGAAAAAGATGGTGACCTTCGGCAGGGCGGCTTTCGCCACCGCAACGCCTTGCTGGCCCCCGTGCACGCGGTCCCCATCCCCGCGTGTCGATCTACTTTGACCCTTCATGCAGATGCTTCAGCCACGCGACCGCCCGGTCGGGCCAGGTGTCGATCGTCGTCCCGGCGACGGGACGCAGCCCGTAGCCGTGACCGCCCGCCTGGTAGACGTGCAGCTCCGCGGGGATCTTTCGCTGCTTGAGAGCCGCATAGAAGAAGACCGGCCCGAGCGACGTCGAACCGTCGTCGTGCGTGTGA
>JAEYWB010000804.1 GCA_023429275.1 Planctomycetota bacterium | reverse complement strand
CTGGTCGGGGTGGCACAGGTAGGCCGCGAGCAGCGTGTCGAACACGACACCGGCCAGCTCCAGGCCGTTCGAACCCGCTGGAGTCATGCGTGCGGAAGATTCTCGTTACCGGAGCAGCGGGATTCGTCGGATACCACGTCGCCGGAAGGCTGCTGGAGTCAGGAGTCCATGTCGTCGGGCTCGACAACCTCAACGACTACTACTCCGTGCAGCTCAAGCGGGACCGGCTGGCCCGCCTGCGCCGGTCCCCCTCCTTCGAGTTTGCCCCGTGCGACGTCGCCGATGCCGCCGCGATGCAGGCTCTTTTCGACCAGCACCGGTTTGATCGGGTCGTGCACCTGGCGGCCCAGGCGGGGGTTCGACACTCGCTGACGCACCCGCACGTCTACACCCGCAGCAATATCGAAGGATTTCTGAACATCCTCGAGGGGGCCCGGCATACGGAGGTGCCGCACCTCGTCTATGCATCGTCGAGCTCCGTCTACGGAGCCAACACCCGCCTGCCATTCGCCGTGGGAGACAACGTCGACCACCCGATCAGCCTTTACGCCGCGACGAAGAAGGCGAACGAGCTGATGGCGCATTCGTACAGCCATCTCTACCGGCTTCCGACGACGGGGCTGCGGTTCTTCACCGTCTACGGGCCGTGGGGGCGTCCCGACATGGCCCTCTGGCTCTTCACGAAGGCGATCCTTGCCGGGCAGCCGATCCAGGTGTTCAACGAGGGCCGGATGCGGCGAGACTTCACGTACGTCGACGACATCGTGGAAGCGGTCGTCCGGGTCATGGACAAGATTCCTTCAGCGAACCCGGCGTGGGACGGCGCCGCGCCCGATCCTGCCTCGAGCAATGCTCCTTACCGGCTCTACAACATCGGCAACAACAGGTCGGTCGAACTGCTGCATCTGATCGAGACTCTCGAGAAATGCCTCGGCCGCAAGGCGAAGCGAGAGCTTCTGCCGATGCAGCCAGGGGATGTTCCGGAGACCTGCGCGGACGTCGACGCCCTGATGCGGGACGTGGGATTCCGACCGGATACTCCGATCGAGACCGGGATCTCCCGATTCGTCGAGTGGTATCTCGAGTATCACAAGGTCGTCTGATCCAGGCTTCGGATCGGCAGCCCCCATCCGTCGCCTGACACAGCCGCAAAGCCGATTCACGTCGCACGGCTCAGGCTGCGACGGGGCCACTGCGTCCGACGTGGTCGGACACACCTGGGGACGCAGCTGACGCTTCCGTGAGAACCCGCTGGATGATCGCCCACGGCGGTCGGTCGCGTATCACGTCCGACGACCACAAATGGCGACGGGCCGTACGCTCGCAACTGCCGTGTGGATCGCCTGTTGCGTCAGGAGCGATCCCTCGGGTCGGCAGACGGTACGTCCTTTGCCATTCCGCGAACGAGAAGGTGCGGGATCGTTTCCACCAAACCAGGGAGAAGAAATCATGGCCAAGGCCAGGAAGACGGTGAAGCAGGAGATCGACGCCGATCGCAACGCCGACCCGATCAGCGGAGAATCAGGGGCCCACCCGGTGGGGGCAGGTCTCGGTGCGGCAGTCGGCGGCGCGGCGACCGGCGCAGTCGCGGGCGCGGTGGCCGGTCCGATCGGAGCTGCGGTCGGCGCCGCGATCGGGGGCGTGGCCGGCGGACTGGCCGGAAAACAGATCGCCGAGGAAATCGACCCGACCGTTGAAGCAGCGTACTGGGAGTCGGCCTACGCCGAACGGCCTTACTACGATGAGGCGGTTGGATACTCGGAGTATGCCCCCGCCTACCGGTACGGCTGGGAGTCCCGCCTGCAGCATGGCGACCGAAGCTGGGACGAAGTCGAAGCGGACCTGGCGAGCCGCTGGGAAGAACGTCGCGACCACTCGAGCCTCGACTGGGAACGGGCCAGTCACGCGACGCGCGACGCCTGGGACCGAATTGCCCAGAGGGGAAGCGGTGACGTGCCGAGAAAGCCGCGTTAACAGGGACGATCCACCATTCCCGGTGGAAAACCAGTCACGGCGTCACGCGCTCAGACGCCGCCGCCCGTCCGTTGCCAAGGGAGCGGACGGGCTCTTTTGTTGACCGGGCGAGCAGGAGGCGCGAAGGCTACTTCTTCTCGCCTTCGCCGGCCTTCTCTTTCCGGTCGGCTTCGGGCTTCTCTTCGTTGACGCTCTCGAGATTCTCCGGCTTCGCGCGTTCGATGCGGCCCCACATGTGTCCCCCGACCTTGCCATGAGCCCAGGTGCCGGCGTAACGCTCGCCGTCGAAGAGGAGCCGGGTGTCGAAGTCACTGCCGAGGAGGGGGATCGAGAGATCGGTCACCGACAGCACGGGAGTCTCTCCCGCCCAGTCCATCTGGACGGGGACGGGGACAACCACGTTGACGTCGCCGTACTTCACACGGGCGTGAATCATCCACTTGCCGTCCTTGACCTTCACGGCCTTTGCGATGGTGTAGCGGTCCTCCTTCGGAACTCCCTTGCGGCCGTCGATCGTGAAAGATCCGACGAGTTCCGCTCCAGTCAGGAGCTGGGCGAACGCGGCTTCCGCCTCGTTCATGGCGACCACTTTGGCCGGATTCGCCGGCTTGTCCTTGTCCTTGGGCTTGGTCGCCTCATCCTGCCCGACGACGACCGTCGACGCCGAGAGCGCGAGAAGAAGGGGCGCGATCATCGATCGAATGCGGAGCATCGTGAATCCTCCTCCGGACGTCCCGAGCAGCCCGGGACCGCCAGCAATTTCATTGACCGGTCAACGGATTGGGACGCCGACTCCCCCAGTCCTTTGTCACACCAAGGATTTCGGGCGGCGTCCATTAGCCGGCGGGCGCTAGCCCCCGGTTCGAACCGGACGCTAGCGCGTTCCGGCTGATCTCACGAACCCCAAATCCCAGCTGTGCGAAAACACCAGGGTTCCGGTGTTCTCTGTGACTTGTGCGGCCGCGCGCGTTCGATGCCTGACAAGGACTCAGGCCTTCGCCTCGATCAGTCCTTCTTCTCCGGCTTGGGCTCTTCCTTCTTCGGCTCCTCTTTCTTCACTTCTTCCTTCTTGGGTTCTTCCTTCTTTGGCTCGGCCGGCTTCGCGTCTTCCTTCTTCGGCTCGGGCTTCTTGGCCTCATCCTTCTTCGGTTCGGGCTTCTTGGGCTCTTCTTTCTTCGGCTCAGGCTTCTTAGCCTCGTCCTTTTTCGGCTCTTCCTTCTTAGGCTCTTCCTTCTTCACCGGGGTCAGCTCGACCGCCGCGATGACCTTGCACTCAGGGAGCATCCCCTTCACGGCCGCGATCCCCTCCGGCGTCACCTTGCTCTGCCAGACGTAGAGTCGAGTCAGCTTCTTGCACCCGGCCAGGCTCTTGAGGCCGGCATCGGTCACCTGCGTCCCATAAAGGTTGAGGTACTGCAG
>JAEYWB010000690.1 GCA_023429275.1 Planctomycetota bacterium | reverse complement strand
GGAGATCCAGGCCAAGGTGGTCGAGATCCTCTCCGCCCGTCCGGCGCATCCCGTGCCGCTTGCCGAGTACCAGGCTCGTCTCGAACTGTACCGGGCGGGAAAACCCTATCGGGAGCCATTCCCCCGGACTCAACCGTCGTAAGGCCGCGTTCTCGAATGTCCTCGTGCCCTGTGGCTCGGCCTTGCGGTCCGGCCACCGCCCGAAACTTTGATTTCGCCAGAAGAGCAAGAACGATCAAGCACCGCAGGATTCGGTGAAGTAGCTTGAGACCCACCTTGAAGCTGCGTCCTGGGACAACCGATGGATCCCGTCCGCAAAGCGCTCTGGTTCGTCGAGAGTCATTCGGGTGATCGTCTTTCGCTCGAGGAGATCGCGCGAGCCTGCCATGTCTCGGCGTATCACCTGACGCGGGCCTTTGCCGCGACGACGGGGCTCTCGCTGATGCGTTATGTCCGCGCTCGCCGCCTGACGGGTGCCGCGCGGCAGCTCGCCGCGGGAGCGACAGACATCCTGCGGGTCGCGCTCGACTCCGGTTACGGGTCGCATGAGGCGTTCTCACGCGCCTTCAAGGAACAGTTCTCCCTGACGCCGGAACAGGTCCGTGCGCAGGGAGGTCTCGACACCCTGACCTTGATGGAGCCGATCACCATGGAAACGACCACTCTCCCGGAACTTGCCCCTCCGCGATTCGAGACGAAACCGGCCATGACGCTCGCCGGGCTCGTCGAGCGGTACAACTGCCAGTCCCCCGCGGGGATCCCTGCGCAATGGCAGCGGTTCGGGCCCTACATCGGGCGGATCCCGTCGCAGACGGGGCGCTCCGCCTACGGTGCCTGCTACAACTTCGACGAAGACATCAACTTCGACTACATGTCGGGAGTCGAGGTCCAGGGAGGTGCGGGCGCCACGCTCCCCGAGGGTCTCGTCCGGCTCGATCTTCCCGAGCAGAAGTACGTGATCTTCCGGCACGCCGGCCACATTGCCGGAATCCGCGGGACCCTTGCGGCGATCTGGTCGAAGTGGTTTCCCGAGTCGGGATGCGAGCCGGCGAAGAAACCGACGCTCGAGCACTACGGCCCGGAGTTCAGCGCCACCACCGGACTCGGCGGGGTCGAGATCTGGATCGCGATCCTGTAGCCATCGTACCGCGGTACTCCGTGCCGTCGAACGGACCACGCTTCGTGCGAGCCCGTTCGCAGCACGAAGTGCCGCGGTACTATCGTTCTGGCGGTTTCGGTTTCGTCCCCTCGATCATCTTGAGGATGGACGACGCTGGAATCGCTTCGTGGAGCGTGATGAGAACGGGGCCGAGCGGGGCCTCCGCTTCCTCGTCCGCCCTGTCGGCCGGCGCCTCCGGAGACGTCTTGGGCAGTGGATCGGTCGCCCCCGCCTTCTCCACGCCGGACGGCTTCTCCTCCTTTGCCATCGGCTTCTCCGGGCCGTCGTCGGGACCGGTCGTCTCCGGAGGGACGACGTAGCCGTCGTCCGAGAGCGACCAGATCGCCGCAACATGTCCGATCGCGTTGCCGCACTGGTCGAGCACCGCGGCACCGCTCGAGCCGGGCGCCCAGTCGGTTCCGACGTTCATCCGGAGCAGCGAGGGAGAGTCGGGAAGGATCGGCCGACGCCGCCGCTGCGGAGCGGGGACGCGGTAGAAGCGGTTGACGACGCCGCTCGAGAAATACCCGAAGGCGTCGAGCGGGTCGCTGAAGCAGTAGGCCGCATCGCCGGGGGCGATGTCGGTATTGAGCGCAAGGGGCTCGAATCCCCTGGCATCGACGCGGACGATCGCGGCATCCAGGACCTTGTCGCGGGCGAGGATCGCCGTGACCGCGAGGATCTCGCCGTCTTCGCGCATCGCAACGAGGCAGCCGGTCTTCATCGTCTCGGGGTCGACGACGTGGTTGGACGTCGCGAACACGCCATCTTCCGTCAGGGCGTAGCCGGCTCCGAGGGAGAAGTAGTTCTCCGTCCCCTCCTCGTCTGTTCCGAACCAGCCGAACCGAAGGAACGCCTTGCGGGCGGTCCGAGCGATCTCGCGTCCGGCCAGCGGCGCCTTGCGGACCTCGGCCAGAGTGATCGCCTCGGGGCGGGGGACGCGGAGCTGTTCCTGGACCTGCTTCACCGAGAGAGACTTCCCGGTCTTGAGGAAGGCCTCCGCACGCTCGAACAGCTCTTCATCTTCGGAGAGCGTGACGGCCGGCTCGATCCGGACCCCTTCCGCCTGTGCGAAGAGCGGCGTTGCCGGGAGGACCATCAACGTGAGTGCCAGCCCCAGAAGAAGCGAACCGGGGAACAGAGGGAACGATCTCATGTCAAACACTCCGGGGCGAGGCGAGCAGGGGAGTGTCGCACTTCAATACGGGGGGATGTCAAGAGCGTTGATTCCGTCAGCTCCCGAGCGGGCGATTCATCGTTCGGCCGCTGTTCAAAGCTGTTCTTGCCACAGAGGGGACAGAGAACACAGAGGAGACATCGGAAACTCTGTGTTCTCTGAATGACTAACCGTCCGAGTCTTGTCCAGCTGCGCAAATTTCAGCCGG
>JAEYWB010000532.1 GCA_023429275.1 Planctomycetota bacterium | reverse complement strand
ACCCATGCCACCCTGGTTGCCGAAGCCACCACCCTGCTGGCCCATGCCGCCGCCGAGGGCTCCCCCACCGAATCCACCGCCGAGCGGTGTCAGGAGGATGACGAGGTCCGCCACCGGATAGACTCGCGTCGTCCGGATTTCGTTCGCCTTCTCTTCCGTCGTGATCTTCATGATCTCGTTCTCGATCACGTATGTCAGAGGCGTCGAAACCCCTTCCAGCATGATCTTGAGAGCGCTACGGAGGGTAATCCCCGACAGCGTCAGCGAGACCTTCTCTTCATCCTTGTTGACGCCAGCATCCTGAAGAGCGATTTCGTCGAACTCGATCGGAATGTTGTGGATCTGCTTCAGGTAGTCGATGACTTCCTTCAGCGTGTTGTCCGGGAACTCGATCTCCGTGTTCTGGCCGAGCGCGTTGTAAATCTTCGCTTCGTTCGGGCTGTTGCGGTGGAGGTCGACCGACTTCCACTTCAGCCGACGCTGCGTCAGCGCCTGCCAGACTTCCGCGGGGGGATACCGCACCGGGGGCTCATCCGGGAACGGAATGTGCGCGAGCTCCGCCTGGTAGAGCGTGTCGAGCATCCGGTCGTACCGGGTCTGACGGAGCCGCTCGATAGCGTCGATCTGCCCTGCCGCTTCGGTCGTGAAGACGAGAGCCGAACCGAGCGAGCTGCCCGGCTGTTCGCTCATGATCTGGCGGGCAATGACTTCCGCTTCACCGAAGGCCGCGGGGTTGCCGCTGTAGCCTTCCGCCATCAGGGCGCGAATCCGGTCAACGAGCCGCTCCGTCTCGGCATTCTCGAGCCGCATCTGGCGGGCAAGGTCCCGCTGCCGTTCGAGCTCGATCTCCCGCCGTCCGACCGCCTGGGCGGCCAGTTCGCGGACTTCCCGCCGATTGCGGGCCGCCTGGAGCTCGGATCGGACCCGGGCGATCAGCTGGTCGTAACCCTGCTTGTCGATGTCGGTCGACGCCTTGACCGTGGCGTAGAGCTGTTCGAGGTATCCGATCGCACCCGCCGGGTCGTCCTGAGCGATGATGCGGGACTCTTCGATTCCCCGCTGCACTTCGGCCCTGAGCTTCTGCTCACGGGCACGGCGGGCATTCTCGACGTCGCTGATCGCCGACAGGCCGCTCGGCGCCTGGCGGGTGTTGAGCGGGTCCGAGGGGACGGGAGGTGCAGCGAGTCCCGGTGCAGGAGGAGCCGGAGCCTCAGCCTGGGCGAGGACGATGTTGCTCTTCTTGATCAGCTCGCCGGCCCGGGCATTGTTCGGAGAGAGCTGCTTGAGTGTCAGCCCGATCTGCTCCGCGGCCTTCGTGTCTCCCGCCTTGAGGGCCTTGTCCCCCTCTCCTTCGAGCCGGGTGACCGTCTGGACAAATTCTTCCTGTGCGGCGGCGAGAAGCTCTTCACCGGCAAGGGAAACACTGATTCCCTTTGTCTCTTTTGCCTGCTGCCACATCGGCGCCAGGAACTCGTAGCCGAGAGCGATGCGGCCTTCCGCCACATTCCAGGTTCGCTCGCCCAGCTGGACGCGCCCCTCGGCCTTGCCGCCGCGGGTGAGATACAGCGTCGCCCGGTCCGACCGCAGCGGAAGAGCGATCGCCGGTTCGACCTGGGTCCCGCTCAAGTCAATTTTCAGTGTGTCCGGATACTCGACGGCCCCCCTGGTCGCTGCGACAAGCTTGCCTGAGAGGGAGGCGCCGCTGGCGTTCTTCTCGTCCTGGACGACGACCCCACCGGTGTGCTCGGCCAGGATTCCCAGGAGCTGCAGGTCCACCCGCGAACCGATCGCAGCGCTGTGGACGGGAATCTGTCGCTGACGCAGGTCGGTCGTGATCTTCGACAGTTCCTGCGGCTGAACGAGGGCGGCGGTGCTCATTCCGTCGCCGAGGTAAACGATCGCGCCGCTCCGCCCCGAGTCGATCGAGGCGGCGGCTGCGGTCAGTGCCGCTCCCAGGTTCGTCGAACCGGCCGGGAACCGCTGGCGGAGCCGCGGCATCGCTTCAGCGGCCGCGTCCGAACCCGAAATGAAGCCGGTCGTGAGAGGTGTCGAATCGATGTCGACCGCCACGACCTGAACGCGATCGGCCGCGTCGAGGCTCTTCAGGAACCGTTCGGCAAGATCAATGCATTGCGTCCGGAACTCACCGACCTGGCTGGCCGAGGTGTCGATGAGCAGGACGATGTCCTGCGGCCCGCGCTGACGCGTGAGGTCAGACGCCTTCAGGGGGAGAGCGAAGTACGAGTATCCGTCGAGAGCCTCAAAACCTCGGGGAACCACCGGGGTCGCCGCCTGGTCGGCCGAGGCGGCACCGCCTCCGAGCATGGCGAGAGAGAGAACCCATCGAGCGGCGCGCCGCGAAGTCCGGAACATGGACGACTCCCACAAGGTCTGCAATGACTGACTCACCGCTGCTTTAGCGACGGACACACCCTGTCACAGGCGCACGTCGGCTCCCAATTTACAGGCTCTTTCGACCCCGATTAAAGGAAAATCCGCCGAAAAAGAGGTCGGCCGCACGGGTCGGGGCGAGATCGAAATCTCGCACCGTTCTGGCCGGAATAGTCGTCACGATCCCCATCCGGTTTGAGGGAGTCGAGCAGGTCAGCACTCTGACCACTGGCCACGGACACGCAGCTCCGCTGACTCTCTCTCAAACGCAGGATGTACCGATTATTTTCCCGGGATGTGAGTTTTTGATCGCTCGGCGAAGATTTTCTGGAGCCGGGCCTTGGAGTACATCCGGATGACGTTGCCGTTGTAGGTCAGCCGCCCCTCTTCGTCCTTCTGGAGCAGGTCCGCGACTTCCTTCTTCACGGCGCCGGCATAAAGGGCCGCGAACGTCTCGGGATCGACGACGCCCGCTTCGAGGTCGGCCGTCCCGTTACCGCCGCCGCTCAAAACGAGAAACGAGTTGACCCCTTCGGTCACCGTCTCGTACTTCGACTCGGCGGCAAGCGAATCCGCTGCATCCTTGAGGGCCTTGGACGCCGCCTGGACCTTGTCTTCCGCGGTCTCGAGCTTCGCGTCCTGGCCAGAGACGGTTCGGCCGAGAGGGCTCCCCCCGCCGACGAGCCATCCGAACCCGAACATCGCGACACCAAACATTGCCCAACGATACTTGCGCATGTCACCAGCCTTCACGAATGTTCACGCCACGAGAGCGTCCGGCCGCTCCCCGGGAAGAGCATACAGAATGGTGCAGCGCAATCCACGCAAAATGTTGCCAGCAAAGGTGAAAAGCGCCGTGACGATCCTGTGACACAGCGTGACGGGACTTTGACGGAAGTTTGAATGCCTCCTGACAGCCGGGAACCGACAACTCTGATACCGTTCCTCAGACCCGCAAAGCCGCTCCGCGGTCCACCGGGGCCAGCCGGTCATACCATCCGGTTGGCGATGAACGATCATCACCAAGAGTTACGGTCCTATGAATCCGCAAATCCTGGAAGCCTCTGCCCCGCCCGCGCCCTTTGTGGCTGGTTTGCCCTGTGAAGCGGCCGCGGCTCCGTCCGTCCGGGCCATTGAAAAGGCCCGCCTCAACGAAGCCTTCGACCCGACCGCTCTCAAGTGGTCGAACATCGACTGGATCGTCCTGACCTGGATGGTGGCGATGCACGTCGGGGCACTTGCCGCTCCGTTCTACTTCACCTGGTCGGCCCTCGGGATCACCGTCCTGCTGCACTGGCTGACATGCAGCATCGGGATCTGTCTCGGCTACCACCGCTACCTGTCGCATCGCTCCTTCAAGCTCCGGACTCCGGCCCGGTTCATGACGCTGCTCGTCGGCGCCATCTCGGGTGAAGGCTCGCCACTGACCTGGGCGGCCACGCACCGGATGCACCACCACAAGTCGGACCAGGACGGCGACCCGCACTCTCCGCTCGAAGGGGCATGGTGGTCGCACATTCTCTGGCTGTTCGTGAAGCATGACCCGAAGATGCGGGAGATCCTCTTCCGCCATTACGCTCCGGACCTGACAAAGGACAAGATGCTGATGTTCTTCGAGAAGACGTACTTCTCGATCCTTGTCCTCACCGGAATTGGCCTGTACCTCGCTGGCGGCCTCCCCTGGCTGCTGTGGGGTCTCTGCCTGCGGATGGTCCTGGCTTACCACAGCACGTGGTTCGTCAACTCGGCAACCCACCTGTGGGGCTACCGCAACTACGAAACGACCGACGCCTCCCGTAACCTCTGGTGGGTCGCTCTCGTCGCCTACGGCGAAGGCTGGCACAACAATCACCACGCTCATCAGCACCTGGCTCGCGCCGGGCACAAGTGGTGGGAAGTCGACCCGACCTTCATGGCGATCCGTGTCCTGCAGGCGGTGGGACTCGCCTACGATGTCGACGACCGGCTGCCGGAAGATATTCAGAAGGCGCAGCACCAGGCCGCCTGATCGGCGCCGACGCAGCCCTGACCATGACAAACAGGCCCGAGACGAAAATCTCGGGCCTGTTTTCGTTGGTCCTGCCGAGTTTCCGAAACGCATCGCGCCAAGGTTTCGTGCGATCCGCCGCACCGATATTATCGCCCGGCGTTGATCCGTGACCTCTTTTGCGAGCCCCTTCTCCGATGCATACCCCGTTGCCGGAACTTCCGGAGACCCCATCCAGCGACGCTCCCGCCGGCCCGTGGTACAAGGAGCTCAACAGCTATCACTGGTTCGTCCTGATCGTCGCCGCCCTGGGGTGGCTGTTCGACACGATGGATCAGCAGCTCTTCGTTCTCGCGCGGGTCGACGCGATGCGGGAACTTCTCGCGGGGACCGTCCCCCCCGTCGGGAAAACGATGCAGAATCTCGTCGCCGAGGCTGGCGGCTACGCGACGACCGTCTTCCTCCTCGGCTGGGCGATCGGGGGAGTCTTCTTCGGCGTTCTTGGAGACAAGATCGGCCGGGCGAAGACGATGATGCTGACGATCCTGATCTACTCCCTCTTCACAGGGCTCAGTGCCCTCTCGACCAGCGTCTGGGACTTCGCGTTCTACCGGTTTCTGACCGGCCTTGGGGTTGGGGGAGAGTTCGCAGTCGGCGTGGCGCTCGTTGCGGAAGTCATGCCGAGCCGCGCTCGGCCCTACGCCCTGGGGCTGCTCCAGGCGTTGTCGGCCGTCGGGAATATCTCGGCCGCTCTGATCAGCATGGCGATGGGACACCTCGAGGCGGGGGGGGCTTTCAATGACCTGTCGATCTTCGGCATTCAGATGAAGGCCTGGCGACTGATGTTCGTCATCGGGATCATCCCCGCCTTCCTCGCGATCCTCATTCGCGGCCGTCTTCGCGAGCCGGAACGCTGGACCGCCACGACCGCGGAAGGAAGCAAGTACAAGGCCGGCTCCTACGCCGAGCTGTTTGGCGATCCCCGGTGGCGGAAGAACGCGTTCATCGGGCTCACGCTCGCCTCGGCGGGGGTCATCGGTCTCTGGGGGATCGGGTTCTTCTTCCCCGACCTCATCGACTCCGTCTTCCGCAAGGAAATGATCAAGCCGGACATGACGCCGGAAGAGCTTCAGATCGTCAACGGGCAGATCACCCGCTGGAAGGGGATCGCCTCTGTGATGGTCAACCTCGGCGCATTCTTCGGAATCTATGGATTTGCTCTCGTCACCCAGCGAGTCGGACGGCGGCCCGCATTTGCCATCGCCTTCCTCGCGGCCCTCGGAAGCACGCTGCTCGTCTTCTCGAGCCTTCGCAGCAAGAACGACATTTTCTGGATGCTCCCGCTGATGGGGTTCTGCCAGCTGGCGCTCTTCGGCGGCTACGCGATCTACTTCCCCGAACTATTCCCGACACGGCTTCGCAGTACAGGAACGTCATTCTGCTACAATGTGGGCCGTATCGTGGCCGCAGTCGGGCCGACACTCTTGGGGCGTTTGCGAAGCGACGTCTTCGGCAATTCTCCGGAGCCGATCCGGCCGTCCGCGATGCTCATGTGCTCGGTCTTCGTCATCGGGCTCCTGGTCCTTCCGTTCGCGCCAGAAACGAAGGACAAACCTCTGCCAGAGTAGAGAGTTGCCATGGCTCGTCAGGAAGACGATCGGGAAGACCTCATCGAGGAGGCCGTGGCCCTGATCCACCGTCTCGAAGTGAAACTCCCTGACTGGGAGAGTCCGCTGGTCGCGGGGCGGCGAGCGACCGGGGCCTGGTCTTTCTACTTTGGAGCGGACCCGGCCTATCACTTCGACCCAAGCGGCCGTCTGCGGCGGGCTTTCGTCGACGGACACCTTTACCGAACTCAGGAGCAGACCGCCGCGCGGCTGACCCGCGTCCGGACCGAACAGGAAACGACGCTGGTCCGGCACGACCTGACCCCGGGCGAACTTGCCCTCTTCCTCAAGCGGGCCACCGAGGACCTGGCGGCCGTTCGCAAGTTCCTGTGGGAAGAACGCTTCAAAATCCTCCGATACGTCGGGTTCGACATGTCTCCGCGGAGTGCCCTCGCCGATGCGCTGCACACGATTCTCCGGGGGGGAGTCCAGCTCGCCCCGGCGATTCCAACCCGCAGAAGTTGATGGAATTCGGCGGCCAGGCTCCATGACGGGCCCGACTCTTTTCCCGGTGCGGCGTTCCGCGTAAAAACCGTCCCCCCTTCGCTGCGCACTGTCGCACCGTCGTGGGAATCCCCTGCCGGCCGTCCGCTGCCCCGGCTCCCGTTTCCTCCTGCCGTGTCGATGTCGTCTCACCTCAGCCATTTGAATGCCGCGCAGCGCGAAGCCGTGCAGACCCTCAAGGGCCCCGTGCTCGTTCTGGCGGGGGCGGGGACCGGGAAGACGCGGGTCATCACATATCGCATCGCCGAGCTGATCCGTTCCGGAGTCGCGCCGGAACGGATCCTCTCGGTGACGTTCACGAACAAAGCCGCCAAGGAGATGATGGAGCGGACCCGGCACGTGCTGGGAGGGAAACTCGGCCGCAACCGGCCCTGGATCTCGACGTTTCACGCCCTGTGTATCGACATCCTCCGCAAGGACATCACGAACCTCGGCTACCCGAAGCAGTTTGCGATCCTTGACCGGGGCGACCAGGAGGCAATTGCCCGGCAGGTCCTCCGCGACATCCGCGTCACCGAGTCGCAGATGAAGCCGGGAGACCTCGTCTCCTGCGTCGGGCGATGGAAATCGGCCGGGATCATCCCCGCGAACGCCGCCGACGCCGCCCGGGACGACAAAGAGTTCCTCGGAGCGGTCGGCTACCGCAAGTATCAGGACCGCCTCCGCTCCTCCGGCTCAGTCGACTTCGATGACATCCTGCTACTGACCGGGAAACTGTTCGAGGAGTTTCCGGACGTCCTCGACCGGCACCAGCACCGGTTCAGTCACGTTCAGATCGACGAATACCAGGACACGAACGGGATTCAGTTCGAACTCGTCGAGGCCCTCGTCCGCAAGCACAAGAACCTGCTGGTGGTCGGCGACGACGACCAGTCGATCTACGGCTTTCGCGGGGCGGAGGTGAAGCACATCCTGAGCTTCGGCCGGCACTTCCCCGGCGCGAAGATCATCCGCCTCGAAGAGAACTATCGCTGCACCGACAAGATCCTCGAGCTCGCGAACAATCTCGTCGCGCACAACCGGGACCGTCACAAGAAGGTCCTGAAGGCCAACAAGCCCGCGCAGGCGGATGTCCGGTTCCTCGAATACCCCGACGAGCAGACCGAAGCGGAAATGGTCGTCCGCGAGATGCGGTACTGGATCACGCAGAAGAACGTCCCGCAGAAGGATTTCGCCATCCTGTTCCGGACGAACGAGCAGCCGCGGCTGTTCGAGGCGGAACTGCGGCGTGCCCAGCTCCGGTATGTCCTTGTGGGAAGCCAGTCGTTCTTCGACCGCAAGGAGACGAAGGACCTGCTCGCCTATCTCAAGGTCCTCTCGAGGCCTCGCGACGAGCAGTCGCTGCTGCGGATCATCAACACGCCGGCGCGCGGTATCGGCGACGCGACCGTCGAGAAGATCATGACCCGCGCGGTGAAGTCCGGACGATCGTTCTGGGACGCGATCCCCGATGCCGTCCAGGCGGGAGATGTCTCGGCAAGGACGGAGAAAGCCCTGCGCGAGTTCCACGGCCTCCTGGGGGACTTTCGCCGGCGGTTCGAAGAGCGGCCAAAGAACATGGACGCTCATCTCCGCGACCTGATCACGGCGATCGGCTATGAGGCGGAGATCGAGAAGCAGTACAAAGACCCGAACATGCAGATGGCCCGGACGGCGGTCCTCGACGACCTCGTCAGCCAGATGACGCAGTTCATCGAGCGGTCCGGCGAGCCGCATCTCAACGAGTTCATCTCGAGCCTCGCGATCGACGGTCTCGAAGAGCAGCCGGACAAGGAGAAGCAGGCGAACGAAGACGCCATCAAGATGATGACCCTCCACAGCGCCAAAGGACTGGAGTTTCCGCGGGTCTACATGGTGGGGATGGAAGAGGGGATTCTCCCTCACAAGCGATCGGTCGAGGGTACCGCTTCGGAGATCGCGGAAGAGCGTCGTCTCTGCTACGTCGGCATTACCCGCGCCCAGGACCACCTGACCATGACGCGTGCCGCGGGCCGGAAGAAGTGGGGGAAGATACACCGCGCGGTGCCGTCGCGGTTTCTCTTCGAAATGAAAGAAGACGTGCAGGATGTGACGGAGCACGTCGAGGCCGAATCCACTGAGTAGGGCGTCATTCCCAATCTGGACCGTTTAACCGCGACGCGCCAGCGG
>JAEYWB010000500.1 GCA_023429275.1 Planctomycetota bacterium | reverse complement strand
CTGCGGAACAGGACACCCCGGCGGGCGGCCGTTCCAAGCGCCGCCCAGACGGCGAGGGGGGTCGCGAGTGCGAGTGCACAGGGGCACGCGATGAGCACGACCGACAAGGCATTCATCAGCCCCGTCCCCCAGTCGGAGAGACGGGCATGGACCACAAGCGTTCCGAAGGCCACCAGACCGATCACCGGGAAGAAAGCCTGAGACCAACGATCCGCCAGGGCCTGGTGCCGGCCCCGGGCGAGCCGCGCCCGGCGAACGTGCCGCACGAGTCGGGCGAGGGCCCCTTCGTTCGCGAGGGAGGTGGCGCGGATCACCAGGTCTCCGTCGAGGTTGAGGCTTCCCCCGAGAACTTCGTCCCCCTGGATCCGCAGGACCGGCTCGCTTTCCCCGGTCAGGAACTGCTCATCGACCGAGGCCTGTCCGGAGTGGATCGCCCCGTCGACCGGCAGCCGCTCCCCGGCCCGGACCTGCAGCAGGTCGCCAACCCGGACCGCGTCAATCGGAATCTCCTCGATCTCCGCTCCCAGGATCCGAAGAGTCCGCTGCGGGAGAAGCTCCTCCAGCTCATCGAGAGCCCGGGAGGCCTTCATCCGTCCTGCCGCTTCCAGCCATCGGCCGCCGGCCACGAGAACCAGGATGACGCACGCCACCTCGAAGTAGACATGTCCGTTCCCGCGGAACGTCGAGACCGCCGAGTAGGCAACCGCGGCCAGAACCCCGGTGAGGAGAAGGAGGTCGGTCGAGAGAAGCCCCCGTCGAAGCTGTTCGAGGGCCGATGCCGCGAGCGGACGTCCGAGGAGCCACAGGATCGGCAGGGTGAACAGGAGCGCGAAGTACCGGAGGAAGTCGGCCAGGGCGGCGGCAAACGGCGTGCTGGGGTTCTCGGCGTAGGCCCAGAGGGCCATCGTCAGCATGACGACGTTCATCGCACAGAAGACCGACAGCCCCAGCCGGGCGAACGGCCCCGGCAGTGTTCCGCGGAGAGGTCCGGTCCCCTCGGCGGTCACCTCGGATGCAAATCGGCAGCCAAAGCAGCAATAGACTCGTTCCGCCGGGGCAGGGGCCGTCGTGGCCGTGACCGGCAGGCCGCAGTAGTCGCACGACAGGGAAGAGAACGAGTGCATGACAACGAGGCCTGGCCGCGCTCTGGGCGAAGAGGGAATGTCGATTCACTGGACGCGAGACGGCGCGGCGACCGTCATCCGGAGTCTCACGGCGGAGTGACGAGATCCCGTTGAATGGCGGGGAGGAAGAACGAAACGGCGTACCAGATGGCGAAGATCCAGAACACCACCCACATCAGCCGGATGAACCAGGGGATGACGTTGCTGGTGTAGGTCAGGTGCCGGGCTTCGGCGTCATAGGCAGGCGGATGTTCGTGACTCATCGGCGGGGAGCCTGGCTGGAGGTGGCCGCGGATCGGATCGAATCCGCCGGGACGGGAATGGGCAACGAGGCGAGCGCGGGATTCAGCAGCGAGTCGAGTCGGCGTTCATTTTCGAACATGTCATGGCTCGGCCGGTTGATGTCTCGAAACGCTCCCTGGGCGGCAGTCCACAGGAACATCGACAGGAATCCCGCGGTCGCGAGCAGATAGTTGACGACCGGCGTCATGGCGAACGCCCCCTCCTCGTCCCCCTGCATGACGACGAGAAGGTCGAGGAACTTGTTGAGGAAGCCGAGGATCGTCGGCACGAGGATCAGCAGGGTGAATCCCCAGAACCAGAGTCGGGAGCGAAAGGTCGTCACTGGGCCTCCTCGTCGGCATCGCCGGTCTTCTCGATGTGGAACGGCTTGTAGTCTTCGTAGTACGGGTAGCTCTCGAGCCACGAGCCGAGCCACTGCAGGTAGGTCAGCGTCGCCAGTCCCCGTTTGTTCGGCCGGGAGGGATCGCCGTCGAACAGCCATGGGTATTCGGGCATCGGCGAGGTCGGGGAGAGGGTCGTCGGGCGGAACAGATGGACCGCCTGCCAGTCACTCGATCGGCGGCCCCCTTCGCGACTGAGGTCCGGACCGACCCGCCGGGTGCCGAACATGACAGGGCGCTGCAGTTCATTCTGGTATTCCCACGACTTCGAGACCGGCCCCCATCGGCGATCCTCGTTCGACACCGGCCGGACGAACTGGCTGTGGCAGTGCCAGCACCCCTCGCCGACGTACACCTTCCGGCCGATCGTCAGGGCCTCGGCGATCTTCCCGTCGTACCAGGAAGCGGCTTCGGCCGGATCGGCCGGCGGCTTGCCGAACGCCTTCTCGAATGGCTCGGGATACCGCTGGGCCAGGTCTTCGAACTGGTACCGGATGTTCGCGTTCACGACCTCCCTCACCGATTTCTCGGGGAGGTGCCGGTACATCAGGGCCGGGACCGCCGCGTTCGACAGGAACGCGAGGGCGAAGAATCCGACTCCTGCGACGAGGAAGATGCCCGACTTGCTCTCAAACATGGGTTCACTCCGCCTCGAGGCCGAGGTCGATCGACTGGGTGTGACAGCACAAAGGGAGGATTTCGGATGGAATGGAACGACCCTCTTCGTCAGCCGGTCGCTTCGAGAGGCCGGTTCAGCCCGGTCCCCCCCGGCAAGGCGAGGTCGGCCCGGGAGAGATCAATGCGGAACACGGACTCCCGGACCGGCGACCCCTTCCAGGTGAGGTACAGGTTCACGACGAACAGGATCTGGGCTCCGAACATGACCAGTCCCGCGACGAGCCGGACCGACCAGAACGGAATCGAAACGTGAAGCGAGTTCTCCCAAGGCTGCAGTGCCGCCCAGGACCACCCCTGGAAGAGCCCGCCGAGAATCAGGTCGCCCGCCATGACGAGCAGGCCGCCGGCGGACGCCCAGTAGTGCCACTCGCACCATTCCGGCCGCGCCCACTCGGTCTTGAGGAGGCGGGGGACGAGGTACGTCATCATCCCGAGCTGCCACAGGCTGAAGACGCCGAACATCACCATGTGGGCGTGTCCGACGACCCAGTCGGTGAAGTGGATCAGGGCCTGGAAGGTCATCGTGACCTGCAGGGCACACTGCAGGCAGGTCAGGAAGTAGAACAGGATGCCGGTGTAGAAGTACCGGAGCGGCAGGTTCTGGAGACACGCCATCCCGGTCCCCTTCAGAGTCCCGACGAAGTTGATGATGACCGTGAGGACGACGAACTCGAGAGCGATCGTCGAGAGCACCGCTCCGTACTGGAGGAACATCGGGATCGGCGTGTAGAGGAAGTGGTGGATCCCCTGGAGCGGATAGAAGAACGCCAGTCCCCAGAAGCCGACGAGCGAGAGGCCGTGGCTCCACATCGGCCGCTTCAGGAGGATCGGGACGAAGTAGTACATCATCCCCCAGCCGAGCGGAGTGACGAACAGTCCGACAAGGTCATGGATGAAAAGACCTCCGACCGCCCCGGCCGCGGAGCCCGTCACGCAGTACTGCGGCACGAAGTTCCCCATGGCGTACGTCAGGAAGGTCCAGACGAGGGCAGAAAGGAAGTACCAGAGCGTGACATACATCGGCCCCTTCACCTTGATGATCGGGTAGCCGAAGTTGATCGCCACGAGCAGCAGGCCAAGCTGGGCGATGGGGTCGATCCAGACCGGGGTCTCCCCCCACTCCAGCCCCTGCGCTTCGCCCAGGAGTAAACCGGCCGCCGTCGATAGAACCACGACCTGCCAGGCCGCGAAGACGAGATACGACAGCGGCCGGCTGAGCACGGCATGACGGGTCAGTCGCGGGACCACCCAGTGCAGCATGCCGAGGAAGGCGTTGGCGATGAACCCGTAGGCGATCGCGTTCGTGTGAACCATCCGCCAGCGGCCGGGGGAGAGAACCTCCCAGTGCGGCAGAGGATTGTGGCGGATGAGCTGCAGCCCCATCAGCACTCCCGCCGTCATCGAGATCAGCATGTAGCCGAGCGCGGCGCAGAAGTACCAGAAGACGAGCCGTTCCTCGACGAGGTCTTCGTGCCGGGGGGACTCGGCGGGATCGGAGATTGCGACAGAGGAATCCATGAGCGTATTCGGAGTTCAGGGACGTCAATCGGGGGGATCGTGAAACGAGACCGCTTCAGTGGGCCTCGCTCGTCGCCGTTCCCGGGAGCTGGTAGGGACGAAACGCCCCCCAGCTGTAGATTGCGGCGAGGGTCCAGCCGAAGACGAGGTGCGTCACCAGGGCGACCCAGGGGGGAAGGATCTTCGGATCGGTGATCCAGCGTCCGCCGATGAGGGCGGGCTGGATCCACGAAAGAAGCAGGTAGAAGTTGATGAACCACATGGCCACCGCGAGTCCGGTGGCGACGGCGAACCGGAAGGCGGTCGACTTCCCCTGCGAGAACCGGGCCAGCAGGGTGTAGAACGGAACGCCGAGCAGCATGCCGGTTCCGAGGTAGAGACAGCAGCCGATCGCCAGGATGACGCCGTCTCCGATCGTGTAGAGGTCTTTCTGCTGCGAGGCGAGAGCGAGCGCCCGCTCACCGAGGGGAAAGGTGAGATAGACCCGGATCAGCTCGAGGG